>JAIQGE010000011.1 GCA_020072815.1 Terriglobia bacterium
GTAGATCCTTGTGCCATCATTGTCGAAATCGACGGATTCGACCAGGCGGTCCCCTGCTTTGTTGCCCGAGACCAGCTTCATTTTTTGCGCCCCCTCGGGCCACGTGACGACCAGCATGTCGTTGCGTCCCTTCAGCAAACCGACGAAAAGACCATCGCAAGGAACGTGAAGCACGCTCGTCGAAGGATATTCTCGCGCCTCGAATACCAGATCGTCCCCGATAAAACCTGGCACTACGCCATATTCAATCGTACTGATCAGACTTATTCCTTTCATAGCCTTGGCGGGCTCAATCGCGACAATCTCCCTCCCACCGAACGAGAACACGGCACCACAACTTGACGGCTCATCCCAATGGACCCGGATCGCCGGGACATGATTTTCTCTGGTCGCTGGCCGTGAATGCTTATGCTCCGCCGTCTCCTGGTGGTGCGAGGACCCTGGCAGCGCGCCGTTCCCGACTGTCCCCTTCCACGCTCGCCGCTCTTAAATCGCTGGAGGCGCTGCAGAAAGACGCAATCACGAAGAACAAAACTCTTCTGCAAAAAACCAAGCCGCCGGCCAAGACCAAGACAAAAGCACCGGCTAAACCCAAAGACAAATAGACAGCCAGACCGTAGCCAGCAACGCCGGCTATAACAAAAACTCTCCTCCAAAACAAAGCCGCCGGGTTTCTCCGGCGGCTTCTTTGTGGTTAGAGATTTGCTTAGTTGTTGTACAGGATCACGCCTTCGGTTTTTTCCTGGCCGTCGCCCACTTGGCGATAGAACAGGCTGTCGCCTTCCAGGTAGACCTCAATGAACGCCGGACGCGTGGTGATGGTGCCCTGGATCAGCGCCTCAGACAGCGGGTCTTCAATGTACCGCTGCAAGGCCCGGCGCAGAGGACGCGCGCCATAGCTGCGGTCACTGAGCGTCTTGTCCAGGATCCATTTCTTGGCCTCTTCGTTCACGGTGATGGTGATGTGCCGCTGCGCCAGGTTTCCATTGAGCTGCTGTACCAGCAGTTCCAGGATCTGGATCAGGTCGCCATCCGCCAGGGCGTTGAAGATGATGACTTCATCCAGACGATTCAGGAACTCCGGATTGAAGGTCTTCTTCACTTCCTGTTTGACCAGGTCTTCAACTTTCTCATTGACCATCTCTTCTTTGTCCATGGAGAAGCCAAGACCTTTGCGCTTCATCAAATGGCGCGCGCCGATGTTCGAGGTCATCACGATGATGATGTTCTTGAAGTCCACCGTGTTGCCCAGTCCATCGGTGAGCTGGCCGTCTTCCAGCACTTGCAGCAGGATGTTGAACACGTCCGGGTGCGCTTTCTCGATTTCATCCAGCAGGACCACGGAGTAGGGCGAGCGCTTCACGCGTTCGGTCAACTGGCCGCCTTCTTCGTAGCCCACGTATCCCGGAGGCGAACCGATCAGCTTGCTGACCGAGTGCTTCTCCATGAATTCCGACATATCGAAGCGGATCAGCGACTTCTCGCTGCCGAACAGGAACTGCGCCAGGGTGCGCGCGACTTCCGTCTTGCCCACGCCCGTGGGTCCCAGGAACAGGAACGAGCCAATCGGGCGGTTGGGCGACTTCAAGCCGGCGCGCGAGCGGCGGATGGAGCGGGCCAGGGCGCTGATGGCCTTGTCCTGCGAGATCACGCGCTTGTGCAGCTCTTCTTCCACGCGCAGCAGCTTTTGCGTTTCTTCTTCCTTGATGGAGGTCACGGGCACGCCGGTCCAGCGGCTCACCACTTCCTCAATGTCCTCGCGGTTGACAACGCCCGTGGCCGACTCATCCAGGTGATATTTTTCGCGCAGGGCGCGCAGGTTCTCGCGCTCTTTGCGCTCCTCGTCCGAGTAGAAGCGCGCCTTTTCGAACTCGTGGTTCGCAATGGCGTTCTCCATCCGGTGGACGATGAACTTGATCCGCTTCTGCACTTCCGTGAGCTCTTCCGGCAGCGAAGTCTGGCGCAGCTTCACGCGCGCCCCGGCTTCGTCCATCAGGTCAATGGCTTTGTCCGGCAGGAAGCGGTCCGGGATGTAGCGGTTGGAGTGATACACGGCGAACTCAATGGCGTCGTCGGTGTAGGTGACCGCATGGAACTTCTCATAACGTTCCTTGATCCCGTAAATGATCTTGACGGCCTCGGCCTCGTTCGGAGGCGGAACTTTCACCGCCTGGAAGCGACGTTCCAGCGACCGGTCTTTTTCAATGGACTTGCGGTATTCGCCCGGCGTGGTGGCGCCGATGCACTGAATTTCGCCGCGCGAAAGCGCCGGCTTAAGGATGTTGGCCGCGTCCAGCGAGCCTTCGGCCGATCCGGCCCCCACCAGAGTATGCAGCTCATCAATAAAGATGATGCTGTTCTGGTTCTCCATCAGTTCTTTCATGATGGTCTTGAGCCGCTCTTCGAATTGTCCGCGGTATTTGGTTCCGGCCACGATCAGCGAGAGATCGAGCCCGAGAATTCTCTTGTCCGCCAGGAAGGACGGTACTTCGCCATCGGCGATGCGCTGGGCCAGGCCTTCAACGATCGCCGTCTTGCCTACGCCCGGTTCGCCGATCAGCACGGGATTGTTCTTGGTGCGCCGGCACAGGATTTGGACCACACGCTCCACTTCGCCCTCACGGCCGACGAGCGGGTCCAACTGGCTGTCCATGGCGGCCTGCGTCAGGTCGCGGGAAAATTCCGCCAGCAAAGATGATTCGCGCGATTGTCCGCGCTGGGGCTGGGCTTTTTCCTGGGTGCTGCGCGCCAGTTCCTCGCGGATGGCGCTCAAGCGGAGTCCACGCTCGTGCAGGATCTCGGCGGCAAAGCACTTTTCTTCCCGCAGCAATCCCAGCAGCAGGTGTTCCGTGCCGATATGCTTGTGGCTGAGGCGCTCCGCCTCTTCCGCCGCATAGGCCAGGACCCGCTTGCACTCGTTGCTCAAAGGAAGATCAACGGACGTGGAGACCTTCTCCCGGATCGTGGTATGCCCTTCAATCTGCTTGCGGATTGATTCCACCGATGCGTGGGAGCGCAGAAAACGGTTCGTCAGAGCTTTATCTTCGCGCAGCAGACCCAGCAGCAGGTGTTCCGTCTCAATGTACGGAGAACCGAACTGGCTGGCCTCATACCGGGCAAAAAATATGACGCGCCGGGCTTTTTCTGTGTACCGCTCGAACATGTTCCCTCACCCCAGATGCCCCCGGTCACCTCTGCCTGAAGCATCTCTCTCTTCCCCCGGTACGAACCCCCGTACTCCCAGGAAGAAGCTTTCCGTCCGGACCTTGTCCCCCGTCACGGGGAGTATTGCAGGCCGGACAAACTTTCCTTGTCTGCCACTCTTTCTGCTCGGCAGACTAAACCTTAAATCTCGTCCTCTCGCCCTATCTTAATTCTTTAGCAGCGTTCTTCAAGCAGAACCGGGCGACACCTCCTCGACCCGGCCCTGATGCATCTTTAGTACACGGTCGCACCGGTGGGCGAACTCGAGGTTGTGGGTGACGATGAGGGAAGTGAGCCTGTACTCGCGATGCAACCGTTGCAGCAGACCGAAGACCAACTCGGCCGTGCGATTGTCCAGATCACCCGTGGGCTCATCGGCCATCAAAAGCTTGGGTCCCGTTACCAGGGCCCTGGCCAAAGCCACCCGTTGCTGCTCGCCTCCGGAGAGTTCCCCGGCTCGATGATGGCTGCGGCTTTCCAGTCCGACTTCGCGCATCCATCCACCGGCGGTTTCCATCGCCTTACGGTACCCGGTGCCTCTCATTAGAAGCGGCATAGCAACATTCTCCTGCGCCGTAAATTCCGGCAACAGGTAGTGAAACTGCCAAACAAAACCGAGCTCGCGGTTGCGAAAATCTGCCGCCGCATCTTCGCTCAGCTTCGTCACTGGAATCTGGGCGCAGTATACGTCACCGGCAGAAGCACGATCAAGAGTCCCTAAGATATGCAAAAGGCTACTCTTACCCGCGCCGGATTCGCCCACGATGGCAAGCATTTCCCCCTTCCTCACCTGGAAGGACAAGTTTTCAAAGAGCACCAAATCCGTCTGTCCGGACTTGTAAACCTTCTTAAGTCCATCAACGCGAACCATTTCGGGCTGATGTTCCATTAGATGCACCGCCTTGCCTGATTGGTGCAATCGGTAGCTAACTGTTGCACTTTCATTGCCGTTCGGCCAATGAAAGTGCGTGTATAGTATGAACCCTGAGTGTGGGTGCTAGACTCCATTATTTCCTGTACAAGTATCCTCAAGATTTCATTAATTTCCCTAATTCTTGATAAGACTGCGGAACGCGAATACGCAAGTCTGCGTTCTTGTGTGCCTGGCGCGCAATAGGGTTGATTACTCATAGCGTAATGCTTCCGCGGGCAAAACGCGCGCCGCTGACCAGGAGGGATATAGTGTGGCAACAAAGGACACCAGCAGCGCCACCGCCGCCACCAGCAGCCCGTGCGTCCATTGCGGCGCAAACGGCACATGGTTAATGGAATAGACTTCCGGGTTGAGGGGAATAAACCGGTATTTGGCCCCCGCCAACGACACGGCATACCCCACGATCAGCCCCAGCGCCGTCCCAATCAGTCCAATCAGCACGCCTTGCACAATGAAGATGCCTCGCACCTGCTGGCGCCGCGCCCCCATAGACATTAAAACCGCGATGTCCTTGGTTTTTTCCATCACCATCATGATCAGCGAGATCAGAATGTTCAGGGCTGCGACAAAAACGATCAGTCCGATGACCAGAAATGTCACAATCCCCTCCAACCGCAGGGCGCGAAACAGCGCGCGGTTTTGCTCCATCCAGTTAGTGGCCATAAAACGCGGGCCGGCAACGCTTTGTAGTTCTTCGCCCACTGAGGCCGCTTTATACAGGTCGTCAATCTTGAACTCAATGACAGATATCACATCGCCCAGACCCCACAGCCGTTGCGCGTCCGCCAGACGAATGAATCCCCACGTATTGTCATAGTTGTAGAAGCCGGAACTGAAGATCCCCACCACTTTGAACTTCTGATACTTGGGCACCGTGCCAAATGGCGTGAGCTCGCCTTCCGGACTGATGACCTGAATGATGGAGCCCACGGTGGCCCCAATGGTCTCAGCCAAATCTTTACCTAGCACGATGGGCGGGAGTTCTTTGGGGACGATGCTGCAATTATTGTCATCTTTTGGACAAGGCGGCGGACCTGGGGCAGGATTGAGCGGCTCGGCTGAGCCGATTTTTACCGATTTCAGTAGCTCGCTCACCCGATTTTCATATTCCGGGATTACACCCTTTAGAATCATCCCCGACGCATGCGCCCCGCGGCTGGCCAGAACTTCTTCGTATAGCGCGGGCGACGCCGCCACCACATGCGGCTGCTTCTCCATTTTGGCCATAACTTGCTGCCAATCCGTGATGCCGGGAGAAGACTTGGCTCCTTGCAGGCCGACATGCGCGGTGGAGCCGAGCAACTGGTTTTGCATGTCACGCTGGAAGCCGCCGTTGATGGAGAGCGCAACGATCAGGCTGGCCACGCCCGCCGCCACGCCCACGATGGAAATCGCCGTGATCACGCCGATCACCGCCTGACGGCGCTTGGCCCGCAGGTAACGCGCGGCGACAAACACTTCAAATTTCATGCGCCAGCCCCGTTGCCCTGCGGCGTATTTCGCCGGTGGAAGCCCGGCAGTGCGAACAGTGGCACGCGCGTCTGGTACTCGCGATAGCGCGCACCGAACCTGGCCAGCAGCTCGCGTTCTTCCATGGCAATCATCGCGGGAAAAGTAATCGCCAGGCTGATCGCCAGCAAAACAAAGTTGACGGTTAGCCCGCTGCCGAGCGTCCAGGCAGCGAAGTTGGACAGATGGGCGAGGTAAATCGGATGGCGCATGGAGGCGTGCAGCCCGGTGGTGACCAGTTCCTGCTCGTGCTCTTGCGGGCGCAATTCGGCCTCGCCGGACAGCTTGTGTCCGCCGAACTCAGAAAAAATCCGTGCGTAGGTGCGCACTCCGATCACAAAGAGAAGAAGCGCGGGAAGCCACATCCATGGAGTGGAATAGAGTCGCAGCCCATGCCAGGGCCAGGTGATCCAGCCTTCGGCGGCGACAATGGCCGCCCAGATGGGCAGCAGCGCCAGGTAAGGAGACCGTTTCATCTTCCGCCAGCGCGCGGCCAAGGGATGGATGGCGAACCAGAACAGCGGAATGCTGCTGTACACAACTCCCACCAACCAGGGGATGAGAAGCAGCTTGGCCTCCATGAGAGTGATTGTAACAGTCCGTTTGTGTCAATCTCCAATTCCCGCGTTGCGGCAAAGCCATGTGCGAATACAAATCGCGTAACGAGTGAGAAAGAGTCGAAGAGCCCATGGTCCAGCGCCGGAGGCGCGGTCACAGGTTAGCCCACCGTGAGGCGAGCGCAGCGAAGCCGGAACGGTGGGGACGGTGCGCAAAATCCACGAGCCCCGGAGGGGCGACACTAGCTAGCGCTGGTATTTAGAATAAATTCCGACCGTTCATGCTTTCTAAAGCCAAGGCAAAAAAGCAAAAATCAATTCACAAGCAGCCCCTCATCCGCTGCGTGATCTTCGACCTGGATGACACGCTCTACGACTGCCTGGGGCAGCGCGTGCGTCCGGCGCACCGCTACGCCGCGCGAGCCATGGTTAAGGCCGGAGTCTTCAAAGCGCAAACCAAGGCCACCGTGGACGCCGTGTACCGCGCGCGCCTCCAGGCCTTTCATCACGACCCCATGCTGAAACACATTGATGCGGAAGTCTGCCGCAAGTTCGGCGCCGCCGATCCAGAGGCCGTCAGCAAGGCGGCGCGCGACGCCTACTTTAACTGTCCCGTCGGCAAGCTGACTCTTTTCCGGGGAACTCTGCCTCTCCTTCGCATGTTGCACGCTCGCGGGGTGCGCGTCTTCGTAGTCAGCTTCGGCGAGCCCAAGACGCAGAAGGCAAAAGTGAAGGCCCTGGGACTTGACGGCCATCCCGCCATTGACAAGATTTTTTACGCCGACCGCGACAAGCTCATGACCAAAGAGGCGGCGTTCCAAATCATCCAGCAGGAGCTGGACCTGCCGGCGAAACAGGTGCTGATCGTCGGCGACCGCGCCAGCAGCGAAATCCGCGCCGGCAACGAACTCGGTATGCACACCGTACGCATCCGCCGCGGCGAGTTTGCGGCGCAGGATGAGCAAGGGCCGGACGAGCAACCGGACTACGTGGTGCGAAACATTTCAGAGGTAAGAAAGCTGCCGTTTGTGTGGGCTGACCGCGACAAAGTCCACCACGGAGGCACGGAGACACGGAGGAAATCAGGCAAGTAACAAATTAGGAGCACAAACAGTTTTCTTTTTTCCCTGCAGGTGTCAATCTAAAACTAGCAGATCGAGTGAACCCAACCCTCCCCCGCTTTTCTCCGTGCCTCCGTGTCTCCGTGGTGAGATGTCTCACCGCACCACGGTCTTGGCCGTCGCCACGTTGTCATAGCGGTCATAGACCCGCACCACGACGACATGCTCAGTCGAAGATGACGCCGCACTTTTTCCGGCAGGCTTCTTTGGTTCAGGCTGAGAATCCGCGGGCAACGCAATCCTGAAATCGTAGTTTTCGGTCTTGGCGTCAGAAATCTGGCCCACCGGCTCCAGATACTGCCAGTCGCCGGCATCCACCGAGTATTCGGCGCGTTTGATGGGAGAGAAATCGTCGATGGCGTGGAAGGTCACATGCAGCCCCGCGGCCTCGGCGCGGCCTGAGAGTCCTTCGATGCGCGGAGCGGTGTTGTCCACCTCAAAGCGCAGGCTCAGCTTTTCGTCGCTGAGGGCTTCGTCCGGCGTGTGTGACGGCGCATCGCTGGCCACCACCTTGAGCATGTAGCCGCCGTCGGGGAGCAGCCCGGAATCAAAGGAATAGAACTTGTCGATGATGCCGGACTTCAGCAACTTCCAATCGCGTTCGTTGTCGCCGCGATAGTAGACGGAAAAAACCAGGTTGTCGTCATTGTCGTCGTGAGCGCCCCAACGCGCGGCCACGTAGGAGCGGTCCCGGCTGGCCTGCACGGGAACTTCCATTTTGGGCATGGGCATCTGTGGCTGCGAGCCCAAAT
Organism: Terriglobia bacterium; assembly: GCA_020072815.1. Taxonomy (NCBI): domain Bacteria; kingdom Pseudomonadati; phylum Acidobacteriota; class Terriglobia; species Terriglobia bacterium. The sequence continues at coordinate 8,078 of JAIQGE010000011.1, forward strand.
TGATGGTCACCACGTCCGGCTGGACCATGTGCGGCTGCGCCACAATGCGCGCTCCCGTCTGCACCGCGATCTCTTCCACCACCGGCGCCACGTTCTTGGGAAGATAGTTGACGCTGACTTCGTCAATCTCCGTGGACGGGCTGGCCGGCTTGAGCACGGCGCGCCATTGCACGAAGCGCGCCGCGGGAACTTCCAGGCGCGCGTCTTTGCCCAGGTCAATTCGCGTCCAGGCGCTCCAGTTGTGGTCGGGATTGTCCACGTTGCCGCTGCGGGCAAACAGCTCAAAGCTGCCGCGCCCGCGGACCTCCGCGCGTCCCCAGCGGGAAAAGATTTTTGCGTCCTGGACGTCGCTTTCAAACGAGCCTTCACTCTCCGTCTGGCTGCTCAGCAAAAAGATCTTCCCCAGGTTGCTGCTGGAGCAATACAGGGCGCCGTTGGCGGCGTGCGCGAACCCCGTCACTTGGTTGGCGCTGGCCTTGATGAGATCAGTGAACTGGCCGTTCTTCTCGATGGAAAAAATTCTTCCTTTGTTTCCGGTGCCGGCGATCAAGCGCCCGGCAGAATCAAAGTCCAGCGCGTAGACAATGTCTTCCTTGGACGACCAAAGCTTTTTGGGCGAGCCGTCCGGCGCGATCATGAAAATGTCGGAACCGCTCAGATTCAAATTGCCGACAAACGGCATGGCCGTGGGCGGAGGAGCGCCCGGCGCCATCAGCATCTGAGGTTGTAACGGCATAACGCCCGCCGGCGGCCCAGCGCGCCGTTCGCCCGTGCCTGCGGCATAGATATTTCCCACCGCATCCACCGCCAGCGCGGTGATCTCCTTGCGCGGGGCAGCATAGAGCGCGAATCCCTCGCCCGCGGGTGTGATGCGGTAGATCAGCGCGTTGCCGTCCGAACCTGCGATCAAGTTGCCTTTGGGGTCAAAGGCCAGCGCGCGGATGTGCGCTTCATCAGACTTGAAGAACACCGCGCCTTGCCCGCTTTTTTCCCCTCGCCCGCTGGTCTCTACGCGAAAGATTTCACCGTTCTCGCCCGTCGCCACGTAGAGCCGTCCTTGGCCGTCCAGGGCCAAGGCCCATATGTATTTGGTCTTGGGGTCGAAGAACTCGGCTGAAGTCCATTCAGAGGCTGCCGCCTGCGCTGGTTTGGCCGCCGCGCGGGTGATTTTGTACACCTTGCCGTCGGGCGCGGTGGCGGCATAGATGGCGCCGTCGCCGGCCAGGGCCAGGGCCTGGACCTGCAATTCCTTGGCTTCAAAGATCACGGCAGCTTTGCCGTCGGGCGTGATGCGATAGACGCGGGCCTGAGCTCCCGTGGCCGCGTACACCGCGCCGTCTTTGTCCGCGACGATGTTCCAAATGTAGGTGGAAGGGCTGGTATAAATCGTTTTGAACGCCGGGGCCAGCTCCAGGTAGCCGTCGCTGCGGATGGCCACGCTGCGCGAGGTGCCGCGTTCAAAATCTTCGTAACCGGTTTCTTTCCACTGGCGCGTGCCTTGGGACCACGCCGAACCGGCGCACAAAAGGACAAAGAGAGCAGAGCAGACTGGTTTCATCACGGTTCCAAGATTAACAGCTCAGCGCTATTGGATGGCGCCGCGGACCAAGAACGGCTATTTGATAGTCAGGGTGATTACCTGGGCGCCGCTTACCACGTAACCCACCGGCGTAGAAGACTCACGCACCGCGGATTCGGCGAACACCATCATCTCCTGCGTGGCCCGCATCCCGTCCATCACGTTCATCACGGAAAGCGGCATGGCCGGCATCACTTTGTCTTCCACCGTGGCTTGCGGGCTGGCTTCCAGCAAAGAAACGTAGAGCCGGTCATTGCGATGCTCGTTGTTGAGCTGTTCGATGGTGGAGTTCAAGTCCAAACGCTTGGCGAATGCCGGGAAGGCCCGGCGTGAGCGTTCCAGAGTGTCAGCGTCGCTCACCAGGATGCGCAGCGTGCCTTTGGGCAACGAAGCCGGCAGGTGCACCGGAATGCGGCGGACAATGCGCTCGCCGCGGTAAGGACGCAGCACAGCTTCAATGGTGATTTCGTCTCCAGCCCGCGCTTCAGTCAGATCAGTGCGGGCAATTTCCAGCACGGCGGAACGGCGGTCATGCTCCAGGCTAAAATCCAATGACACGCCGCCGACTTTCGGCGCCTGGAACGGGTTGTCATAGATCCGTCCAAAGCGCTCGCCCAGGGCCATGGCCACGGCGAAGGCCGTCGGCATGTTGTCTGCGGGAGAAAACAAGTTGGCCAGGCGAACGTCCGGATACCCGGTCACATGGATGCTTCCGTTCATGCGATAAGTGGTTTCTTCGCTGTACTGGTTCATGCCCATTAGCGAGTTATAAACCGTGGCCATCATCATGAGCGGTGTCAGCCGCGCACTGTTGAGCACTTCATAGTGGAATTCCTTGGCGCCGCTATCGCCGTGGATGGTGAGGGTGATGGGGATCATCTGCGCGTCGCGATGAAAGCGCCCCAGGATTCCTGTCCGGCGGTCTTGCACAAACGCGCCTACCGGCTCGGTGGTATTGATGATCTTGAACGAACCCAGCGGCGTGGCCAGGGTAGTGATCACGCTGGCTTTGGTCATGGGCATTTCCACCATGCCATATTGCGTAATGGGATGGCCGCAGGCCAGGAGATGCTCGGCGTCCATGTAAGTGACGGTGCAGGTGGCCGATACGTCCATGTCGCCTTTGACCAGGACCGCGCTCACGGCGGAACCGGCTTCCATGGGTTCCGGCTGCTTTTCATTGCTGGCCGAACCCGCGCCCATCACTGGGACCACTCCCGCCGCGGCGAACTGGGGCGCAAACAGCTTGATGGTGGCTTCGTCGAACCCGTTGAACACGATCGGCGCGCCAATCGGCTGGAGGATTTGCGCGTAGCTCTGCAAGTCGTATCCGCCGCTGCCGCCCGCGGAGACGGCGCTCGGGCTGCCGGCCTTCTTCGTGTTGTCCGGCCGCGGGGCTGAACCTGCGGGTGGAATGCTCCGGTCAAATTCGTTGATCTCCAGCATCTGCTGGATGGGCGTAACCCCGGCGATAGGCTCCTTGCTGAAGGTCCCCATCCGGTAGGCGATGGCCCCCAGCAGCTTGCCATCAATGTAAACCGGGCTGCCGCTCATCCCCGAAACTACTCCGGTGTATTCGGGTTTCTCTCCATGCAGGCGCACCAGCACCACGTCATTCTTGGGGCCGTTCATGTTGCGGAGCAGACCCAAAACCTCCACGTCCATGGCCTCCGGGCGCACGCCTTCAAACACCGTGTACGCCACGCCTTTCATGCCGGGACGGACTTCATCCACGGTCATGAACTTGATTTGGCTGGTTGGAATCTTGCCGGCGGCGCTGGCGTTGGGGGCGGTTTGGGGCGATGCCAGGCCGGAAAAGACGAAGAGAGCGACGAGTAACACAACAGCTTTTTTCATACGCCTTTTTTCTTACAACTTGACGGCTACACTCATTCCCGCGGACCCCAGTACAGACACTTCTCTGAGCTCGCAAAAAGGGCTTCTGACAAGTTGCGTTCGTGCATCTATACTAATGTACAAATCCTAAAAAAGGCACCTGGAAATGCACCCGATATCTGCCATTAAAACGCTTAGTTCCCTCAAGACCGTCCCCCGCTGGGCAGCCTTGCTCGTCATCACGATCGCTCTTTGCCTGGCCTTGCCTGCGGCGCTTGTTGCGCAGAGCCAGCCGTCGCAATCGCCCAGCCCCACCCCGTCCCCCACCCCGGCGAAACAAACCGGCAGCGGAGAGGCCGGAGGTCCGCAGGGCGATATTGGCCCCATCGCCATTCCCAAGAAAAAAGACGAGCCGCCCAAGAAAGAGGAAGCTCCCAAGGGCCCCAAGAAGATTGAGGGGATGCCCGAATTTACCCTGCGGGCCAGTGCCGCTCTGGTGACCCTGGATGTGGGCGTGCTGACCAAAGACGGCATATTCGTCCCGGGACTCAAGCAGCAGAATTTCCGCGTGCTGGAAGACGGCGTACCGCAGACCATCACCAGCTTTGGCCAGACCCAGGCGCCCATCACCGCGGTGATGCTGGTGGAGTTCTCCAAGAACTTCTACGCTTTTGCCGCCGACTCCATCTACGCGTCCGCGACCTTCGCCCAAACCATGAAGAAAGAAGACTGGATTGCGCTGATTACCTACGATATTCGCCCGCACATCCTGGCCGACTTTACCCAGGACAAGCGCGACATCTACGAAGGGCTGCGCAGCCTGCAGTTCGCCATGTCGGCGGAGAGCAATCTTTTCGACGCGCTCTATGACACCATTGACCGGCTGGAAGGCGTGGAAGGCCGCAAATATATCATTCTGATTTCCAGCGGACGCGACACCTTCAGCAAAAGGACCCTGGACCAGATGCTCAAGAAGATCCAAGGGACCAAAGACATTGCCATCTATACCGTCAGCACCGGCCAGGCCCTGCGCAATTATGCTGAGACCCATGGGCTCATGAGCTACCTGTGCGGCATCACCACCTTCAACTGCAACATGGAGTTTCTCCAGGCTGATAATCAGCTCAAAAGCTTCGCCAAGATGACCGGTGGCCGGTACTACCAGCCTCTATTTTCCGCCCAGTTTAGGGAAGCCTTCGGTGATATGGCAGAAGCCATCCGCAACCAGTACGCCATCGCCTATCACCCGAGCAACTCAGCGCAAGATGGGGCCTTCCGGAAAATCAAAGTCGAACTGGTGGGCCCGGACGGCAGTCCGCTGAAAATGCGCGACCAAAAAGGCAAAGACGTGAAGTACCAGGTGATCGCGCGCGACGGCTATAAAGCCAAGAGGGAAGTGGAGTAAGGCAGATTGGTAATTGGGTAATTTGGTAATTGAAAAACGGACCGCGTTGTCCTCGGCGGTCTTGATGGCTCCTGGCGCCCCGCTTGTGAAGATCAAGTTGGGGAGCGCTCAATTACCAACTTACCAATTTATTCATTTACCCAATTTCATTAGTGGAAGAAATGCTGAAGTAGCAAGAACATTCCTACCCCCGCAAAGACCGCCAGCGCCACCAGGGTGCCGGGTTCGCGGTTGACTTCCGGAATCAGGTCAGAAGCCGCCACGTAAAGCGTTACTCCGGCGGAGAGGGGCAGCCCGGCGCGGAGTGATCGGGTAAAGACGGTGACCGTCAACACCCCAAGGAAAGTCGCAACACCCAGCATCGCCGACGCCAGCCACGCCACTCGCTTGCTGTGACCGCCGGCCAGCATGATGGAAGACGCGGTAAATCCCTCGGGAATCTTGTGCAGCAGCACCGCCAGGGAGATGACCCAGCCCAGCCAGCTTGACACGAGAAATCCTGAGGCGATGGCGATACCGTCAAAGAAAGTGTGGATCACCAGCCCGAAAATCACCGAGTACACGCGGTGGCCGTCAGAGAATTCTTCCTTGTGGGTCTCTTCGCCAAAATGGAAGTGCGCGGTGACGGTGTGCTCGAAAAAGTGGACGATGAAATAGCCCGCCAGCAGCAGCAGCGGCGCGCTGGGTCCGGAGACGCGAATGCTCTCCGGCAACATCTCCAGCAGCGACGTGCTCAGCATGAAGCCCGCGCCCACCGCGATGAAATATCGCAGATACCGCTGGTCCCAGTCTTTCTGGACAATCACCGCCCCGCCAAAGGCGTTGGCGGCGGCGGCCAGCAGTCCCAGCAAGATGCTTGTCGTAATGGAGCCCATGAAAAGTTGTTTGCCCGATTCGCCCCTGAGAATTACCCGCTGTGGCGGATGTGCATGACGTCTCCGTCCTGCACGATGTATTCCTTGCCTTCCAGACGCAACAAACCTTTGGCGCGCGCGTTGGCTTCTGACCCGGACTCCAGCAGCTTGTCCCAATGAATGGTTTCGGCGCGGATGAAATGCTTCTCTAAATCAGAGTGGATGGCCCCGGCTGCGGCCTGCGCGCGGGAATTCTTCGGCACCGTCCAGGCGCGGCATTCGTCTTCGCCGATAGTGAAAAAGGAAATCACGCCCAGCAGTTCGTACGTCTTGCGGATCAGGCGGGTGAGGCCGCTCTCCTTCAGGCCATAACTGGCCAGGAATTCCTGCGATTCTTCGTCGCTCATCTCCGCTAGGTCGGCCTCTACGCGCCCGCAGATGGCGGTGGCGCCGGCGTTCTTGCGCGCCGCGATTTCCGCCAGCTTGTATTTCTCCACGGCCTGTTCCAGGTCGGCGCCCAGGTTGGGCGACTCATTGATGTTGAGCACGTACAGGATGGGCTTCTGGCTCAGGAACATGAAGCCGCGGATGCGTTTCTCATCGTCTGCCGCGAGTTCCATTTCGCGCAGCGGCAGCTCTTTCTCCAGATGTTCCTTGCAGCGCTTGATGAGATCAAACTCGCGCTCCAACTCCGGGTTCTTCATCTTTTTCAGGTCTTTTTCCAAACGCTCCTGGCGTTTTTCCACCTGGCCCAGGTCGCTGACGATCAGGTCGAAGTCCACGCTCTTGGCGTCGCGTAACGGATCAATCTCGCCGACGTGGGCGATGGCTGGATTGTCAAAGGCGCGCAGCACGTGGGCCAGCGCGTCTACTGTCCGGAGGTTGGTGAGGAAGGCGGTTTCCTTCAGCGCTTCCTGGCCAATGGCCGCCACGTCCACGTATTCCACGGTGGCGTGCGTCAGCTTCTTGGGGTTGTACTGCGCCGCCAAGCGGTCCAGACGGTCGTCTGGAACCTTGGCGATCCCCAGGTGAGCTTCCCGCGGGTTGGCGAAGCTTCGGCCTGAAATATCAGCCTTGGTCAGGATTTTGAACAGAGAGGTCTTGCCCACCTGGGGCAGCCCGATGATGCCTGTCTTCATTTTGTCCTGTCGCTGCGCTCCAAACCGCCAGCGGTTCTCATCGTTGTTAGCTCTATCCAGCGCCTGATGCAGCGGGCTCGGCGCGTGGTCGGCCTCGCCCTTAAATATCTAGGAATGGTGCCCTCTCGCTGCGCTCCAAACCGCCAGCGGGTGCCGTACTTGTAAGCTCCATCCCGCGCCTGATGCAGCGGGCTCGGTGCGTGGTCGGCCTCGCCCTTATTTTAAAGGCCAATTGGCAATGAGCCGTTAGCGATCAGCTTCTGGGTACGATCCAAAATTGTAACAGGAGAAGAAGGCTAACCTGTGATAGGGCAAGGGAAAGCGGAGTTTGATAGAGGTCGAAACGTACAAGGTCAGCAGGTAGAGCTGGCAGTGGATTTACTTGAATCTTCGCGCCGTGAGAACTACTACCGCCAATCCTAAGAAGAACACGCCGCCTTCGCTCCGGGTGGACCAGACATGAAGCCGGTTGAACTCCACGCGTCGCGGGTCGGATGGAGAGATGTTGTCAATCACGCCCATATCTTTTCTCAGCGCGGCCATGCGCGGGGTGATCACGAAAAGCGAGATCAACGTCAGCGCCAGCATCAACACGGCCAGGATGTGAACGCCGGAAACGGCGCGGAACGGCGCGTGCTGCATCCGGTTGTGAAGCAGCGAGCAAAGCAGGAAGACCAGCCCGCAGGCGATTCCCATCCAGTGCAGGCGGTTCAGGCTGGGATTCACCACGTTCCCGGCGAGCTCGCGCGAGGGAAGAACGGAAAAGACCGTGGGCGCCAGGACGAAAGAGAAGAAGATGATCCCGCCGATCCAGGTAATCAGCGCCAGCAGCATCAAGGTCCGTAGCCAGCTCATACCGGCACGTGGACGCTCTGCACAATGTCCTTGATGATGATCTCGGACTGCTCGGACTTTCGCAGCGTGGAAGAGTAGCGGGCGTTGACCACCACGCGATGGGAGAATACCGGCACAGCCAGCGATTTGAAGTCCGCCGGCGTGGCGAATTTGCGTCCATCCAAATAGGCCATGGCCTGGGCGGCGCGAAACAACATGAGCGCGCCGCGGGGCGAAACGCCCAGCGCCAAAGATTCCGATTCGCGCGTGCGCTTCACGATTTGCAGCGCGTAGTCCACCAGAGAATCGTCCACTTTGACATGGGTGGCCTCGTTCTGCATGGATATCACGTCCTCACCGCTGGCCACCGGCTTCACGTCGTCCAGGCGCGCGGCGCCGACTTCAGAACGCAGGATCTCGCGCTCACTGGAAGCTTCCGGATAACCCATGCGCACGCGAAGCAGGAAGCGGTCCAGTTGCGACTCAGGAAGCGGATACGTGCCGTGGTGTTCCACCGGGTTCTGCGTCGCCACCACGATGAAGGGCTGCGGCAGCGGATGAGAGTGGCCGTCCATGGTGACCTGGCCTTCGTTCATGGCTTCCAGCAACGCCGACTGCGTCTTGGGCGTGGTGCGGTTGATCTCATCGGCCAGCAGGATGTTGGTGAACACCGGGCCGGGCTTGAATTCAAATTGCTGCTCCACCGCGGAATAGATCGATATGCCCAGAACGTCAGAGGGCAGCATGTCAGAGGTGAACTGGAGGCGCTGGAAGGTGCAGTCCAGGGCCCGCGCCAGCGCGTGCGCCAGCGTGGTTTTGCCTACACCGGGCACACCTTCAATCAGCAGGTGTCCGCGCGCCAGCAGCGCGACCAGCGCCAGGCGGACGACTTCGTCATTGCCGCGGATGATGCTGCGCAGAGACTGCTCAATCGCTGTGGCGCGAGTGCCGGGAGAGGTCTGAATCTGAGTTGGAGCCATGGGCTTGGATTCTATTGTATAGCCGCTGGCAACCCCTGGGGGCTCAACGGTCTTCGTGAACGGTATCATTTCTTTGAACGCTGCTGCTTACTATGCTTGCACAGGTTCGTTCTTCTCAAGTTACTCAAGGCGTTGCGTCCGGTTCCGAAAGTAACCAGAAGCTGGCTTTTGGCTATTGGCGATTGGCCTTAGGCAAGAGTTGCGCAAGCAAGATCAAGATCGCATCTCGGCGCGCCGGATGTTTGTCGAACTGACGCTTCTATTTCCGCGGCGAAACCTGGTTCAGATTCCTCGGCGCTCTCTGCGCTGAAAGCTCTTTTTTGCAAGAGATTCCCCGCTGCCTAGGCGACCAGTCGAGACCGTGCCTCGCTGGGATGCTCCATTCTGCATAGGGGACCCACCGCGTGCCTTACCAGAATTTTACATGGCTGGAACGAACTTCTTGTGTACTTAAGAAACAACAGCTTACCGTCGCTTGGAATGATCGCCGGAGCCCCATCTGATAGTTAAAGTAAATATTATCAATAACTTAAGACATTTCTAAACATTAGAAATTTTAATCCAAATCTAATATTTATCTAATGTAGGGCCATTTAAGCTGCCAGCGGCTTAACTTTCGCTGAGCGATGCTTGCAAGGTTTTTTGTGAGTTTCGTTGAGCCTAACGCGATGTTCTTCCGGCCTTTTCTCCGCTAAGCGAGCCGACAAGCGGAATCCGCAGGGCTATTCACGCCTTAGCCAGGAAGAATCCCTTCGGAAATTTCCAGACCAAAAACGAACCGATAGGAGCGCAGCTATGAGTATTTTTTATCTTCCCAAAGACGCGTCCAAGGCGCGACTGAGGGAAGCGGAGAACGCAAAGAGGAATCGGGCCGAAATCCTGAAGGCCTACTCGCAAGGCAAGGTCACCCGTAGAGAACTCGTAAAGTGGGGCCTCTTCACAACCGCAGGGGCTATTGCTCCCATTCATGGACTCAGTCCTTTCGTCAGCAAAGCCGACGGACAGGTGGTCACCCCCCTCACACCAGGAGGACTTAATCCGGGCAGCGGCATTCCCACTGGTTTTGCACCGAGCCCGACGTTCGGCGTTCAACCGTTCAGCACGCCGATGCCGCGGTTTGACCTGATTCCCCGCGGAAATAATCCACTGGGTGGAGACCTTACGCCGGTTCCCACCGCGCAGGCCAACCAGACCCAGCAGCCCGTTCCAGCGGTTCTGGGCGGCGGCACAGGCCCCATTGAAGGCCGTCCGCCGGGAGACATTTGGGCGCACCAGCAGTTCAATCTGTTCCCGCCCAAGGTTTCCGTCGAGATGTCCCAGGCGCAGGCCCAGACCAACACCGTTTACAACCCTGGTGTGGCTTCCCAGTTCAACTCAGGGATTGACCCCACGCAGCCCTTGCCGTGTAAGTTCCATCCCGGCTTTCCGACGCAAGACCCCAATTCGGTTTGGACCTTCAATGGAACCATTCCGCCCAAGTTGGTTGTTGCCCGTTACATGGAGCCGCTCCTGTTCCGCCATCACAACCAGTTGCCGGCTGACGTGACGCAGAACAACGGTTTCGGTCGAAACACCATCTCCACCCACGAGCACAACGGCCACCACGGCGCGGAGAATGACGGCTTTACCGGCGCGTTCTTCTTCCCAGGTCAGTTCTACGACTATCACTGGCCTGTAGTGCTGGCTGGTCTCCGCTCCGTCAACACTGACGCTACCGACATCCGCGCTTCGAGCCCGGACGGCAGCGGCGGCCTCACCAAGATTCCTGGTGACTGGCACGAAACCATGTCCACGCACTGGTTCCACGATCACATGTTCAGCTTCACTTCGCAGAACGTGTACAAGGGCAACGCTGCCATGTTCAACATCTACAGCGGCCTGGATCGTGGCAACGAGTCCATCAATGATGGCGTCAACCTGCGTCTGCCCTCGGGCACGGCGAAGGACTGGGGCAACCTGGAATATGACGTCAACCTAATGTTCAACGAGAAGGCCTTCGATGCCAACGGCCAGCTTGAAATGGACATCTTCCAGTTTGACGGATTCCTGGGCGACTTGATGTGCGTGAACCTCACGTACAAGCCGTTCTTTGAAGTGGAGCGCCGCAAGTACCGCTTCCGCATCTTGAACGCCAGCGTTTCCCGCTTCTTCAAGTATGGGCTGTCTGACGGTTCCACGATGATCCAGATCGGGAACGACGGCAACCTTCTGCCTCAACCGGTGGTGCAAGCCCTCTCGGACGAGCAGGGCATTGCCGAGCGCTACGACTGGGTCATTGACTTCTCCCGCTACAAAGTTGGAGACAAAGTCTGGATGGTCAACGTGTGCGAACACAAGGACGGCAAGAAACCCAACCAGGACCTGACTCTGGCCCAGGCGCTTTCTGGCCAGTCCAGCGATCCTTGCGTTGGCAAGTTCCTGGAGTTCCGCATCGTGCGCAACCCGTCCCAGCCTGACCATAGCCAGGTGCCGGCGGTCCTCATTCCCAACCCGGATCTGTCCAACATTCCGGTTTCGCGGACGCGGACGTTCCTGTTCGGCAGTGGCGCTTCACAACCCCTGCCCCCGGGCGACCCCGCGGCCTACTTCACCGGCGCTGGCGGACAGACTGGCCCATGGGGTGTGGCGACCGACAACGGCCCGATGCTGAACGCCAGCTTCGGTCGCGTCTCGGCAGCCCCGAGCTACGGCAGCCGCGAGGTGTGGACCCTGGTCAACGGTGGCGGTGGCTGGGATCACCCGATCCACATCCACTTTGAAGAAGGCCAGATCCTGGCCCGCAACGGTAGCGCTTCCAACGTTCCGGCGTGGGAAAAGGGCCGCAAAGACGTGTATCGCCTGCGTCCGGGCGGCAGCGTGACCTTGACCATGCAGTTCCGTGATTGGGGCGGCATGTTCATGGAGCACTGCCACAACACCGTGCATGAAGACAATGCCATGCTGGTTCGTTGGGAAATCGACAACGGAGGCGCGCCATTCCTGCGGCCGCTGCCGACGCCGATCCCGACCCCGCAAGGCGTCAGCTTCGTTCCACCGGACGACATCGCTCCCACCGCCTTCTAACCGGAAGGCTGTGGCTTAACAACTGGCCGGCGAGCCGCCCGCCCCAACGCGCTCAAATGCGCAGTGGGCAGGTGGTTCGCCGGTCCAAAATTTTGGCTGCGCTCCGACTCATTTTCGTGGAGAGAATCTTCGCGAGAAGATTTCTCTCCCAGTCGGGCGCTTATTTTTTTGTGATGGACCAAACCGCGCTGAGTGCGCGCAGAATGGCTGTTTCCCGGTTGCTTGGCCCCTGCGGGATGGAGCCGGCCTTCAGAGAGTGCGTGAGAACTACCAATTTGATGAACCGTCATCCTGAGGGCCGTTTTGCGAGCAAGCGTTTTCTTCAGCTTGCGAGTCCGGGGTCCCCGATCGCGCCGCTTTTGCGCGATTGGGGTGGAAGTAGGCCCGAGGGACCTTGCGTTTTTCTAGCACAGCACAAGGTCCTTCGGGCCTACTCGCATGCTGGTAAAAGCGCATGCTCGCTCATGGCCCTCAGGATGACGAATCAAAATAATTTCCTAGCGTCCCACAATCTTCTCCGGCCTTCTGAACATCTCCACTTCTTCGTTCACCCGGCTGTCGCGTCGCGCCCGCCCGTTCGCATACGACGCCTTGATGAATGCGTTGAACAGCGGATGCGGCTCCAGCGGCTTCGACTTGAATTCCGGGTGGAACTGGCAGCCCAGGAAATAAGGATGATCGGGGATCTCCACGATTTCCACGTACGTGCCGTCCGGCGTGCTGCCGGTGAGCCGCAGGCCGCCGCCGGTCAAAATGGCTTCATATTCGCGATTGAACTCATAGCGGTGGCGATGGCGCTCGCTGATCTCCGTCTTGCCATACGCCTTGGCCGCCTGGCTGTTGGGTTCCAGTTTGCACGTCCACGCGCCCAGACGCATGGTGCCGCCCAGCTCGTCAATGCCGCGCAGCTCGCGCAGCTTGTAGATCACGCGGTGCGGCGTGGCCTGATTGAATTCGCTGGAATCGGCGTCTTCCAGACCGCAGACGTTGCGGGCAAACTCAATGCACGCCGTCTGCATGCCCAGGCAAATGCCAAAGTACGGAATCTTCTTCTCGCGCGCATAGCGGATGGCGTTCAGCATGCCCTCGATACCGCGCTTGCCGAAGCCGCCCGGGACCAGGATGCCGTCAAAGCCTTCCAACTGGACTTCGTAATCGCGATTAGCGGCGTCTTTGTTTTCCAAACCTTCAGCTTCCACCCAGGTCAGGTTGAGTTTCAAATTCTGCGCCGTCGCGCCGTGCACCAGCGCTTCCTTCAGAGACTTGTAGGAGTCTTCATACTCCACGTACTTGCCCACAATCCCAATGTGGACTTCATCTTTGGGGTTGTAGATCTTGTGGACCAGTTCTTCCCAGCGCGCCAGGTCCGGCTCTTTGGCTTCCATGCGGAGGTATTTCAGCAGGAGCGCGTCCACGCCTTCTTTGGCGAACACCAGCGGGACTTCGTAAATCGAAGCCACGTCTTTCGCCGTGATCACCGCGCCTTCTTCCACGTTGCAGAACAGCGCGATCTTGCTTTTCAGGTCGCGCGACAGGAAACGGTCAGTGCGGCACAGCAGGATGTCCGGCTGGATTCCGATGCTGAGTAGCTCCTTCACCGAGTGCTGCGTGGGCTTGGTCTTCAGCTCGCCCGCCGCGCCGATCCACGGCACCAACGTCACGTGGACGAACAGCGTGTTCTCGCGACCCAGCTCCTGGCGCATCTGACGGATGGCCTCCAGGAAAGGCAGCGACTCGATATCGCCCACGGTGCCGCCAATTTCCACCAGGACAATGTCCACGTCCTGCGCCACCTTCTTCATGGCCGCTTTGATCTCGTTGGTCACGTGCGGAATCACCTGCACGGTCTTGCCCAGGTAGTCGCCGCGGCGCTCCTTGGTGATGATCTGCTCGTAAATGCGGCCGGTGGTCCAGTTGTTGTCGCGCGAGAGCTTGGCGTGGGTGAACCGCTCGTAGTGGCCCAGGTCCAGGTCGGTTTCCGCGCCGTCGTCGGTAACGAAGACCTCGCCGTGCTGGAACGGCGACATGGTCCCCGGATCAACGTTCAGGTAAGGGTCAAACTTCATCAGGTTGACCTTGAGCCCGCGGCTCTCCAGCAGACAACCCATGCTGGCCGCCGCCAGGCCCTTGCCGAGTGAAGACACAACGCCGCCGGTCACGAAAATATATTTCGCTGCCATGAACTCCTCGCACAAATGGATTGGTTATGTAGGTCGTGCTGAGTGAAACAGACGGAACCCGGCCTTATGCAGGCGGGCGCGAAACTGAATTTTGAGGGTGCTGCTCCCCGGCTCGAAAGTGGATTTCTCCAGTGGCCGTGAAACCAATTGGGGTGCACGAGTAATTATACAAGAAGAGGGCTGTGGAAAGGAGGGTACATTATTGACTTTTTCAATCCAATCTCCAGCGGAGGACGCAACTTGATCAAACTGAGGACCGCATCAATCGAACAAAACGTCAGCGAATTTTCCGAATTTTGTCTTGGCCCTTCAGGTCCAGGTTGAGCCTGATTTCCGGCTGCGGCAACTTCTTGCGGACCAGCAATCTGGGGCGGCGCCAATCCCAAATCAGCAAAATAATTGCGCCAACATAGCCGGCAATCAGCAACCCGAAGAAGACGCCAGCCATGAAAGGCAGCGGCCGCAGCCAGCCCGCCAGGAAACCGAACGTGGTAGAGGACAGCACCAGAGGCAGAATCAGCCACGATGCCCGGGACCGTGTGCGCTCCAGCCGGGCCTTGCAATTCGGGCAGGCCAGCTTCGACCACGCAGACCAGTCATAGGTGACAGGGGTGCTTACCTGATGATCGCATCGTGGGCATCTGCTGAAAGCCATGGAAACCTCGCGTACTCAATTCAAGTCTGCGCCGCCTGGAGCCCTGGGTCAAGGCTGATAACGGAGCGATCATTTGACGTTCTTCGCGGATCGCCTAATTGCAAGCAAGAAATCACTGCGAAGTCGTTCTCTAACCTATACAATGACAAATCGTCAAGAATACATCGCATGAAGACTGGTCCGAAGGTGCTCATTGGAGCTGTTCTTTTCGTGGTCGCACTGGTTGTATTCGATATCGCCTGGGACGCATCTGCAGTGGCGCGCGGGCGCCTCCATGCGCGGCTCGACATCGCGCACGGACACCATAAGATTCTCGGCTATGGCCTGCCGCCTCCTGAACGAACCGAGTATGCCCGTCTGCTGAAACAGCGTTATGCAATTGAGTTTGAGGCTATCGCAGATTGCATCGTCTCGAAGTCCCTGGTTGCCTATGCCGACGCGTACGATCAGGTGGTTATAGAAGCCACAAAGCGGAAGTTTGGCCGCGATGTTTTTTGGGAAACCTGGGAAGATGCGCAACGAACCTGGGTGCACGATACCGTCACTCACCGGGCCATCAAGAGCGTCGACTACTTGTTCCATTTTCCGCCGGCCAAAGCGCGAAATGTGGAGTGCTTTCAGGCTCTTCCTTCTGGATCGTCTATGCAGCAGATCGTCGAACATTGTGGCCGTCCGGACGCAGATATCGGCAGGGAGCTTTATGTGTTCGTCTATCACCTGGACAATGGCTCGGATGCCACCATTACTACGCCCTATCTAAGGCGCCCCGTTCAAATCATTTATAGCTCTTCTCTTTCACCTCATTACTAAGAGACGCAAGCAATTCAGCAATTTTCCCCGCAAGATTTCCTCCCTCGGCGTTCTTACTTCAGCCACCACCACCAGGCCCCAAGCTGTTTCAGAAGGTAAGGAACTGTGATTCCTGACTTAGTGCGCTGCGGCGGCGTTCGTGGTTGTTCCGAATGCCGTGTCGTTCCCCGTCCGCCACGCGACTTTTATCACGCAAACCAAGCAAGCCATATCTACTTCCCAAAAACGAAAGGCATTCTCTATGAGAACGTCAACCAACTTGTCACGCAATTACATCTTTTCATCGCTGAGAGAGCCGCTGATCGTCGCCCTCTCTTTCGCGCTGGCAACTTTGTTCGTCGCCGCGCTTACCGCTCATGCACAGGAACCAGCGCCAGCGCCGGCAGCACTCGGCTGGGTCGTCATCCCGGTGGACGAATACCAGCATCTTCGCGCCCGGGCGTTTCCCGCTGAGCGCGAACCTGAGCCGCCTCCGGTGGAAGCCACGCTCACTCGCGTGGACTATGACCTGCGCATCGTCGGCGACCTGGCTACCGGCCGCGCCAGCCTCACCGTGGACGTGATCAAAGACGGCTGGGTGCGTGTGGCCATTCCCAGCGGCCTGCTGGTGCGCGAAGCCCGGCTTGACGGCAAACTGGTCTCGCTGGTCCCCGGCCCGGCGGGCAAAAGCGGTAGCCAGCTATCCGCCATGCTGTCTCACACCGGACGCGCCCTTCTGTTGCTGGACATCGCGCTGCCGGTGAATGCTTCCGCCGGCGAGGAGAGCATCTCGCTGCCTTCCACAACTTCCGGCGTCACGCGCGCTTCCATTCAGCTTCCCCGCCAGGGCGTGGACGTGAAGCTGAGTGGCGGCCTGCTGGCGGAAAAACAAGAAACCGGCGCGGAGAGCAAGTGGCTGGCGTACGCGCGCGGCGGCGAACCGCTCACCCTCACATGGCGCCGCAAAATGGACGACCATCGCCAGACCCAGCCGCTGCGTCTGCGCGGATCGTTGACTGAATTGCTCGGGCTGGGCGAAGACGCAACGTCGGTCTACGCCGAAGTCAGCCTGGAGATTCTGCAAGGCGCCGCTAAAGAAGTTCGCATACAGCTTCCCGACAAAGTCACCGTCAACCAGGTCACCGGGGCCATGGTCGCCGACTGGGAAATCAAGTCCGGCGAACTTGCCGTCACATTCCTCGAGCCGGTCGAACAAAGCGCGCGCTTTGTCATCACCGGAGAAACGCGCACGCCGCGCGAAGGCAAGATCGAAGTCCCGCTGATGCGCCTGCTCAACGCGGAGCGCGATTCCGGCGGCATTGCCGTGGAAGTCCTGGGCGCGGGCGAGATCAAAGACCAGAAGTTGCAAGGGTTGGAGAACGTGGACGCCTCCGACCTGGGCGAGATGGTGGCCGGCCGCCAGTCGCCGTCCCTGGTGGCGTTCCGCTTCCGCTCCGGCGACGCCAAGTCCGCGCGCTCGCTCACCGTGAACGTGGCCCGCTACGAACAGCAGGCTGTGATGATGG
Source organism: Terriglobia bacterium (assembly GCA_020072815.1). Taxonomy (NCBI): domain Bacteria; kingdom Pseudomonadati; phylum Acidobacteriota; class Terriglobia; species Terriglobia bacterium. The sequence goes on from JAIQGE010000011.1 coordinate 24,918, forward strand.
CCAACATTGAAGAGGCGCGTTATCAGGTGCTGCTGAGCAATGAAGGCAAGACCCTGGTGCAGGCGCGGTACGCCGTCCGCAACAACCAGCGGAATTTCCTGAAGCTCACACTGCCCGCGGGCGCAACGATTTGGAGCGCGTCGCTTGCCGGAAGGCCAGTCCGTCCCGGGCAAGCGCCGGACGGCGGCCTGCTCCTGCCACTCGAAAAATCCCGCGCCGGCGACGACGCTCCGGTCTTCGCGGTGGAAGTGCTGTATCTAGTCCGCGAAAGCAAGTGGACGGACCGCGGCAAGGTCCGCATGGCGCTGCCTGCGCTGGATCTCCCTATTTCGCGCACCGGCCTGGTGCTCTATCACTCGCCGCAGTTTCATGTGACGTCAGAGCCGGGTCCGTTCCGCGTGGAGCCGTACACCAGACCGATGTCGGTGGCGTTCCAGCCGGTGGGCGTCGGCAGCGGAATTGATCTGCATTACAAGGAATACGGTTCTGAGTTCGGAAAAACGAAAGGCGAGATTAACGACAAGCCCGTATCCGCCCCCGCCAGGGCTCTGCTCGACGACTACCGCGCCAAATTTGCCGGCGGCAAAGAAGCCAAAGTCTTGCCGGTGCATGTCTCGTTTCCGGCTTTTGGCTCGTCAGTGTTTCTGGTTTCCGAACTGACGGCGGAGAACCAGGCCCCAGCCATTGAACTCAGCTATCAGCGCGACAAGAAGGACGGTGGAAGATGAACTTCACAAAGACACTCAACAACGCCATGAACACTCTCAAGCAATTCATAGTTTTCACCATGATCTTCTCTGTGGTCGCTTCAACGCTCTTCGCTTCAACGACGGCTTCGGCTGCGGAGAAGGCTCCGGCGCCCGCTCTGCCGCTGCCCGCCACCGGCAACGTCACGCTTACGCTGGGAGAGTATGACCGCCTGGTGGACCTGGCGAACAAGGCTGCGCGCAAACATGACGTGCCGCCCGTTTCGTACACGCTCAAGCGCGCTGATCTAAAGCTGCACGTGGCCGAGGGATCTGTTCTGGGCTCGGTGCAACTCGATGGAGAGATCTTCGGCAAAGGGTCAGCCAAAGTCCCGCTCACCAGCGGCATGACCATCCTGAATGCGAAGCAGGAAGGCCCCAACGGGAAAGAAGGAAAGACGCTGCCGCTTCTCCAGGAAGGCTCCACGGCAATGGCAATCCTGAGTGGCCCGGCGGAATTTTCCGTCGCACTCGATGCCGGCATGCCAATGACCATTGAAGCCGGACGCGCGCAATTCAGCTTGCCGGTTCCCGCGGCGGGCAGCGTGCGGCTGTCGCTGGTCATCCCCGGCGACCACACCAACGTGCGCATCAGCCCCGGCCTGATCACCAACCGCACTTCCGCCAACGGCCAGACCACGGTGGAAGCCGCGCTGGTCCCGGGACAGCCGGCCAGCATCTGGTGGCAGACGCGCGAACTCGCCGCGCCGGTGGTGCCCAAGGAAGTCCGCTTCCTTTCTGACGTGAAGACGCTGGTCACCGTCACCGAATCTGACCTGCGCCTGGCCGCCCTGGCCGACGTGACTGTGGTGCAAGGTGATCCCACTGAATTCAAGATCACCGTGCCCACCGACTACGAAATCACTGACGTCAGCGGCGCCACCGTGGAAGGCAGCGAGATCACGGGCGACGAACTCATCGTCAAGCTCAACGCCAGCGCGCCGCGCTCCCACCAGTTCCTCATCACCATGGAGAAGCCGCTGGCCGGCGTCGCCAAATTGGAAACTCCATTTCTGAATTTCAAAGATACGCAGCGTGAAACCGGCGAGGTCCTGGTGGAAGGCACCGGAGCTATGGAGCTGACGTCCACCGAAGGCGGGAGCCTGAAGCGCATGGACGTGAAAGAAGCCAACCCGTATCTGCGATCGCTGGCGCGCTATCCGATGCACGCAGCGTTCCGCTTCCATCGCCAGCCCAATGAAGTTCCCAAGCTGGCGCTGGCGTGGGTCCGCTTCCCGGACAGCTCGGTGCTGGCCGCGGTGGCCGAGCGCGCCGTGGTCACCACGCTGGTCACCACGGAAGGCCGTTCGCTCACCGAAGTCAAGCTCACGGTGAAGAACCAGGCACAGCCGTTCCTGAAAGTTGACTTGCCCGCGGGGGCGACGATTCTTTCCGCCGAAGTGGCCGGCGAGAAAGTGAAACCGGTGCAGGGAACGGACGGCAATCGCGTGCCCCTGTTGCGCGCCGGCTTCCGTCCCACGGGCGCTTACGAAGTCACGTTTGTGTTCATGCACTCGGGCGCGCCGTTCGCCAAAAAAGGCGGATCAGAACTGGCGCTGCCCAGCATGGACGTCCCCATCAGCCTGCTGCAGTGGGAAGTGTTTCTGCCGGAGCAGTACAAGGTGAAGGACTTTAGCGGCGACGCCATCGCCATGAACCTGCTGCAACGAGGGAGCGTAGTCAGCGTGGAGACCAAGTCTGGAACTGGCAGTTTCGGAACGCCCACGTCCGCGTTTGCCGGCATCCAGGAAAATGAAGGTCTCGACAACCTGGCCGTCTTTGTTCCCGGCGTCGTTCCCGGCGTCGAGGAAGCACGGCCTGACGGCGGAGCGAGTGCAGCGGGTTACCTGACCGGCGTGGTTACCGACCAGCAAGGAGCGGTCATTTCCGGAGCGCAAGTGAAAGTGATAAACCAGGACACCGGCGTGGTCTACACCGCCACCACGGACAGCTCGGGCTCCTGGAGGATCGCCAGCGTCCGCTCCGGCAGAGTCAAAGTTGAAATCTCGGCGCGCTATTTCAAGACGGCCACGTACGCCGCGTTGGATTACAACGCCAGTCGCGGCGGCTCGATGGGCGTGACCAAGCTCGTCGTCGGCGCAACCACCACCACGGTGGAAGTCACCGCGGAAGCGCCGATGATTGACACGTCGCAGTCGCAAGTCACCCAAACGTTCAGCGGAAACGCCTTGACCACCTATGCCGGAGTGAACTCAAGTGGTTCGGGCGGCCGCAGCAGCGACAAGAAAAAAGACCGCGACGCCAGGAAACAACTGGTGGAGCAACAGAACCAGGCGTCGGCCAACGTCTTCAACCTGCAAAAGAAAGTATCCGGCGTGCTGCCGGTGCAGGTGGACGTTCCGCGGGCGGGCAATTCGTATCTCTTTGCCCGCGCCCTGGTGCTGGATGAGGAGACCAAGCTGACGTTTAACTACAGGACGAAATAAGAATCAGCCGCGAATTTACGCGAATCAACACGAATGGGATTCTCCGATTCGCGTTTTTCGCGTTCATTCGCGGCCAGATTTGTTCGCGGTCACTTCACATACTTCGGCTGCTCGCCTTTGCTCCACGGATCGTAGCCGTGGGCAAACCGTACGCGGTCGGGGATGGCGGGGTGGTCGTAGTACCAGAAGACCACGAGCTTGCTGGGGTAAGGATACGAGTAGCTCAATTCGCCCAGCACCTGGAAGGCGTGTGCGGCGGCTTCCTGGGAGTTGGCGTTGATGCCGTGCGTGACTTCCAGTCCGTAGACATCGGCGTTGTGTTCGATCTGCCGGCCGATCGTACTGCCGATCGGTTGTGCGATGAAGCCGAGAATTCCGAAGATCAAAAAGATCATGGGCACGGCTGCCCAGTCGCCCAGTTCGCGGATTTGCCAGCGCTGGCCGTAGCGGCGCAGGAACCATCCCGAGACCCGGTACAAGACGAACAAGCCCAGCAGCAACCCCAATTCCCCGGCAACCAGTCCGATCACCACGTGGTTGAGCACGTAGTGCCCCATCTCATGGCCAAAGACAAACAGCGTTTCCGGCGTGCTGGCCTTCTGGATGGTGTTGTCCCACACCACCACGCGCTTGGACGGTCCGAAACCGGTGACGTAGGCGTTCAAGGTGGTGACTTTTTCGCTGGCCTTCATCAGGAACATGCGGTCGCGGGGAATGCTCAGGCCGCCGCGCGCGGTCACCCGTTCCAACTGCTGCACCAGTTCGGGATTGGTCTTTTCCAGCGGTTCAAACTTGTTGAACATGGGGTCAATCACAACGGGCGTGATGATGAAAAGGAGTACGGAGAAGGGGATGGAGAGCAGCCAGATCTGGAGCCACCAGTACCGGGGACTCTTGCGGATGCGCTTGATCAAGGCCCATAGTGCTACGGTGCCGATTACCAAAGAAATGACCTCGCCCTTGAGGACGTCCGCGAACCACGATCCCCAGCCCTGAACGCTTAGTCCGTATTGCAGGCTGATGCTGTGCTGGTAGGCGTCCAGCGGCCAGCCTACAACGCTGATGGTGAGCAGCAACAGCGGGACAAAGACCATGGCTTGAAGAAAACTGTAGCCAGCGGCTTTCTCCGCCCAGTCGCGATACCGCGCGCCGATTCCCAGATACAGAATCCCCAGCAGCACCACGAACGACCAGACGAGATCAATGATCCTCAGTTTCCCGCGCAGATCGTAAAGCGCCTTGGCTTTGGCCAGCTTGTCGGGAGTCAGAGTGTACTCGGTGGTTGGCTTCGCAGGAGCAGGCGCGGCCTGCGGTGCAGACGCCGTGGGCGCAGGTGTTGCGGACGAACCCGCGGGTGCGGAAGCTGCCGGCGAAGCAGCGGGCGTTTGCGCAGCGGCAACGTTGGCCAGCAGCACAGAGCAGAGCAAGAACAGAACGAGGGAAGAAAAGGTTCGCATGGCAGAAGGGCCTCTCCAAAGCCGAATGTTGGAACCGGGCAAGATAGCAGAAAACGACTGAGGGCGAGAATGTTTTTCGCAAGTCGCCTGGGCTCCTCGCGCTTATGGACCTCAAGTTCCCGCGAGTTAGAATTGATCCAGCAAAAGCAGTTTTTCCGCATCTAAGTAAGTTGGAGGAGTGCTTCTCATGAGGCGGCTCGTTCAAATCCCGGCTCCGTTAATCCTGGTCTTCTTACTTTTACTTACGTGTCTTTCTCTTTTCGCCCAGCAGAACCCCAAACACCTGGTTCTCAAGGACGGCTCTTACCAGTCGGTAACCAAGTGGGAAGTCCAGGGCAACCGTGTTCGCTACTACAGCGCCGACCGCTACGTCTGGGAAGAGTTGCCCAACGACCTTGTAGACTGGCCGGCCACGGAGAAGTACAACGCGGAACGCGAGGCGCTGCGCGCGGAAGAAGTGAAATCCATCGCCAAGTTGAATGAAAAAGAAGCCGTGGAGAACCCCATGGTTGCCCCCGGGCTGCGCCTGCCCGACGGCGGCGTGTTCATCCTGGACCGCTACCAGAGCCAGCCGCAGCTGGTGGAATTGACGCAAAACAGCGGCGAACTCAACAAGCAAACCGGCCACAGCATTCTGCGCGTGGCCATCAACCCGCTGGCAAAATCCTCCAAGCAGACCATTGAGCTCCCGGGCGAGCACGCGCGCACACAAGCCCACGTCCAGGAACCGGAGATCTGGATCAACGTGGAAACGGCCGGCGTTTCGCAGCCAGTGCCATGGGAAGACGACAACAAACCGGCAACGAAGCCCGACCGCGGAGGAAAGAAACAGAAAGAGTCATCGCAGGCGCATGGGAAGTCCAAGGCCAGTGATCAAGACCAGCCAGCCGAGCCGCCGCAGCGCTATCGCATCGCGCGCATGGAACAGAAGAAGGAAAAGCGCATTGTGGGCCAGCTGAACGTCGCCCTCTACGGAAAGATGAGCCAGAAACAGAACTGGGTGAAGACCACGAACACGCCCGCCGGCAGCGGCTGGATCAAGGTGACTCCGCTGGAGCCGCTTACGCCCGGCGAATACGCCGTGGTGGAAGTCCTGGACCAGGAAAAGAACGAAATCAATGTTTATGTCTGGGACTTTGGCGTGAATCCCACGGCCCCCGCCAACATCAACGCCTGGACGGCGCGCAAGCCGGACGTCGGCCCCGATGGCAAAGAGAAGCCGCCGGAGTTGGAGAAGAGGGAGAAGTGAAGCACTTAGCACTTAGCAATTAGCCAAGACTGCTTCTTCTGCAATCCCGAGCGGAGCGAGGGATCCCTATCGACAGAATGAAGGCTTTGCCGCGAATACACGCGAATGAACACGAATAGAAGAGTCGCATTCGCGATTCCGCGTTCGTTCGCGGCTGGTTTTTTGATTGGGAGTCTTTGTGATGAGAGGGATCCCTCCCCTTCGGCCAGCTCAGGGTCGGGATTTCAGAAAAAAGCTTACTTCAGTATTCCCTGCTGGGCCACCGCGATGTTGTCGCGGCTGGAGTTCTTCACCATGTACATCATCTCGTCGGCCTGGCGGATGATCTCGTGCGAACTCTTGGCATCTTCGGGATAGGTCGCCAATCCCATGCTGCAGCGGATCTGCAAATTGAGGGCGTCTTCTGCCAGGAAGACGGTCTTGCGCATCATGTCCTGGATGCGTTTGGCCACCACCAGGGCGGACTGCTTGTCCGTTTGCGGAAGCAGGATGACGAATTCGTCGCCACCGTAGCGGAAGGCGTAGTCAATCAGGCGGAGTTGCGATTTGATCTTGAAACCGATTTCCTGGAGTAGCTTGCTGCCCACCAGGTGACCGTAAGTGTCGTTGACGTGCTTGAAGTGGTCCAGGTCGAGGAAGATCACGCTGAACTCGTAGCCGAAGCGCGCCGAGCGGTAAACTTCCGACTCCAGCGTCTTATAAAGATGACGCGCGTTGTAGAGGCCGGTGCAATCGTCGGTGATGGTGAGTTCCTGGATCTTTTCCACGGCGCGCGCGTTATCAATGGCGATGGCGGCGTAGTCGCAGAGAGCGTGCAGGAAGAACATTTCCTGCTCGCCAAAGCTTTCCATGGCGCAGTTGATGAGCTGGATCACGCCCAGCACGCGGTGCTTGGACTGCAACGGCACGCAGATGATGGACCGGGTCTTCCACTTGGTCATTTCGTCCACGCGTTTGGCAAAGCGGGGATCGTTGTAAACGTCAGGGACGATCAGCGACTCTCCGTAGCGGGCCACCCAGCCGGCAATGCCTTCACCCATGCGCATGCGCACGGTCTTAAGAGTTTCCGCGGCGTCGCCCACGGCGATGGCGAAGTACAGTTCGTCCTTTTGTTCGTCCACCATGAGCAGGGACCAGGTGTCCGGGCGGAAGAACTCCGCCATCTTGTCCATGATGGTCTGGAGGATCGAATCCAGATTAAGAGACGAGGTTAGGGCCTTCGCAACATCATTGAAGATGGCGACTTCCTGCAGTTGCCGCTTGCTTCTACGTTCAGGTCCTGCATCCTCGGTCATGTAACGGGTATTTCCTTGTGTGCTCACGGAGAAAGTCTCGGTCTTTGGCGTATTATCGCCCGATTTAATGAAATCGGCAACCTCACAATCGTCCGGAAATCCGCGGGTCATAGCACTTCAGTACCTTGGAAGTCCTTGTCCAATGGGCAGTTACGGGGCGGTTTTGATTTGACATGGGAGGTGGACTCTCCCTATCATGAGCCACTTACGGGCTTAATTTAAAAGGACATAAGGCTTCCCCCATGGGTTCATTTGGAGACCGGCTGCGTCGTGAGCGGGAGATGCGAGGCATCACCCTGGACGAGATTGCCGAATCCACAAAAATCTCCCGCAAGAACCTGGAATCCCTGGAAAAAGAGGATTTTGACTCCCTGCCCGGTGGCATTTTTAATAAAGGCTTTGTGCGCGCCTATGCGCGTTACCTGGGAATTGACGAAGAACAGGCAGTCGCCGACTACGCCGCCAACAGCCACGAAGCGCCTCCGCCGGAAGACCAGTTTCCGTTGGAAATCCACGAACAGCCCGACCGCAAGCTCAATCCTCGGGTTCCCCGCTGGCCTCTGATCGGAGCTGTGGCCGCGATCATTGTGATCGGCATTGGCTATACGCTTTGGGCCAAGAAGAGCCACCAGCGAGAGACTACGGGCACGGTCAGCGCAGCGGAACCAGCAAGCGCGACTACCGGCGGACCGTCCAAAGGCGGATCGTCCAAAGGAAGTTACAAGGCGCCATCCACCACGTCGCAGCCCAGCGAGCCGGCTGCTTTGTCATCGGCTAGTGCGGCTCCTGTTGCAGACAATGTGCCCGTGCCTACGCCCGCTCCGGTGAAGCAGAATCCGGTTCGGGAAATGGCTGCAGCCGTGGTCCCGGCCAAGACAGCGGAACCGTCTGCCAGCCCGGCTGCACGGGTCAAGCCGCAGCCGCCAGAGCGAACCTTTTTCATTGTCATCAAGGCCAAGGAAGACGCCTGGATTTCCGTGGTCGCTGACGGACGCCAGGTGGCCCACGGCACGCTGCGGGCTGACAAACAGAAATTTGTGAAAGCCGGGCGGAAGATCATCGTCACCACGGGGAACGCCGGCGGGTTGGAACTCAGCTACAACGGGAAGCCGCTGGGGGTGATCGGCAATGAAAGTGAAGCCCGTACGCTTACCTTTACTCCTACGGGCCTGGCCGAATAGCTGGAGTAGCGTGCCCAGCGCGCCGCGACTACAATGAATTAGAGTCCATTTCAAGCCCCAAAAACCGCCATTCAGGCGTGTTTCGCGCAGGGGCAACACCGAAGCATTGTCCCTGGGCCGGTCCTTAATTTAGTCTTTTCGATGGTATCCATGAGGTTGGTTCCGACGGCGGCAAGCATATTTTTCAGGAGGAAGTACAAGTGGCTTCACGGGAACGTTTTTTGTTTACATCGGAGTCGGTCACAGAAGGCCATCCGGACAAGATTGCAGACCAGATTTCTGACGCTATTCTGGACGCGTGTCTGACGGAAGATCCGCATAGCCGCGTGGCCTGCGAAACCCTCACCGCCACCGGGCTGGTGGTGATCGCCGGCGAAATTACCACCAACACGTATGTTGATTTCCAGAAGATCGTCCGCGGCGTGGTCCAGTCCATTGGCTATGACAACGCGCTGTACGGATTTGATTCCAACACCTGCGCGGTGATCTCCAGCATCAACAAGCAATCCGGCGACATCGCCATGGGCGTGGACACCGGCGGCGCCGGCGACCAGGGCATGATGTTCGGCTATGCCACCAACGAGAACGAAGACTACATGCCTACGCCCATTGATCTGGCCCACAAGCTGACGATGCGGCTCTCAGAAGTCCGCAAGAACGGCATGCTCCCGTACCTGCGGCCGGACGGCAAATCGCAAGTCACCGTGGAATACGATTCCAACCACAAACCCAGACGCGTGGACGCCGTCGTGATCTCCACCCAGCACGCTGACTCCATTGACAACGAGACGCTGCGCGCAGACATCATGAAGCACGTGATCCAGGCTGCGATTCCCGCCAAGTTCCTGGATGCTGACACCAAATATCACATCAATCCCACCGGCCGGTTCGTCATCGGCGGTCCCATGGGCGATACCGGCTTGACCGGACGCAAGATCATTGTGGACACCTACGGCGGCATGGGACGTCACGGCGGCGGCGCGTTCAGCGGCAAAGATCCGACCAAGGTGGACCGTTCGGCGTGCTACATGGCCCGCTACATCGCCAAAAACATTGTGGCCGCGGGTCTGGCGGACCGCTGCGAAGTCCAGTTGGCGTACGCCATCGGCGTGGCCGAGCCGGTCAGCGTCCTGGTGGATACCTTCGGCACGGGCAAGCTGGCGGAGGACACGCTGGAGCAGCTGGTGCGCGACAACTTCCACCTGACGCCCAAAGGCATTATCGAATCGCTGAAGCTGCGGCGTCCTATATATAAGAAGACCGCGGCCTACGGACACTTTGGCCGCAAGGACCCCGACTTTACCTGGGAAGCCACCGACAAAGCCGCCAAGCTGAAAGAGCAGGCGCAGGGCGCTTCCAAGGTGGGCGTGGCAAAGTAAGTGAAGCCCGGCGTAGAGACGCGGCACTGCCGCGTCTGGAGCCGTAGCAGTGCTACGGCTCTACGCTAAGGCACAACTCGCCCCTTAACGAAAACTGAACCATACAATCTATGCCAACTAAGGCACAAAAACAGGAAAACATGTCAACAACTGTTGCTACGCCGCATTCGTATGACGTCAAGAACCTTGAACTGGCCGATCTGGGCAAGCGCCGCATTGAGTGGGCCAACCAGTCCATGCCGGTGCTGCAGATCATCCGCAAGGAATTCATCAAGAACCAGCCGCTGAAGGGCATACGCGTCTCGGCGTGCCTGCACGTGACCACGGAGACCGCCAACCTGGCCATCACCCTGCGTGATGGCGGCGCGGACATGGTGCTGTGCGCGTCCAACCCGCTTTCCACGCAGGACGACGTGGCCGCGTCCCTGGTGCGCGATTTCAATATCTCCTGCCACGCCATCAAAGGCGAGGACAACGAGAGCTACTACAAGCACATTCTTTCAGCGCTGGACCACAAGCCGCATCTCACCATGGATGACGGCGCTGACCTGGTGACCGTGGCGCTGACCAAGCGGACTGACGTGGTGGACGGCATCATCGCCGGGACGGAAGAAACCACCACCGGCGTGATCCGCCTGCGGGCCATGGCCAAGGAAGGCGCGTTGCGCTATCCCATCATCGCCGTGAATGACGCGCTGACCAAGCACATGTTTGACAACCGCTACGGAACCGGCCAGTCCACCATGGACGGGGTGATCCGCTGCACCAACGCGCTCATCGCCGGCAGCAAGTTTGTGGTGGCCGGCTTCGGCTGGTGCGGACGCGGCCTGGCCTCACGCGCGCGCGGCATGGGGGCGGACGTGATCGTCACTGAGATTGACCCCACGAAGGCCATTGAAGCCGTGATGGAAGGCTATCGCGTGATGTCCATGGCGGAAGCCGCCAAGGTCGGCGACATCTTTGTCACCGTCACCGGCAACAAGAACGTGCTGCGCGGCGAACACTTTGATCTCATGAAAAACGGCGCGGTGGTCGCCAACTCCGGCCACTTCAACGTGGAGATTGATATTCCGACGCTGGAGAAGATGGCGTCGTCCAAGCGCCCGACGCGCGACTTTGTGGACGAGTACGCGATGAAAGACGGCCGCAAGATCTACCTGCTGGGAGAAGGCCGCTTGATCAACCTGGCCGCCGCCGAAGGCCATCCGGCGTCGGTGATGGACATGAGCTTCGCCAACCAGGCGCTCTGCTGCGAGTATCTGGTGAAGAACTACAAGACGCTGGAGAAGAAAGTCTATCCTGTCCCTGAAGACCTGGATAAGCGAGTGGCCCGGCTGAAGCTGGAGTCCATGGGCGTGAAGATTGACCGGCTCACGCCAGAGCAGGAAGAGTATCTGGCATCGTGGTCCGAAGGCACCTAAATCAGTAATTGGCAATTAGCAACTGGCAACTAGCCAAACAAAAACAAGCGGCGGCTGAAAGAAGGCCGCCGTTTTTGCTTTGTGTAGCAAAGGCCGCGCCATTATGATCTGCCCTTAGTTAAGAGGACATATGGCTACGAATCTGCCTTCCCCGGAAGCGCCGCCGATTGTTCGCTCCGGATCAAACCTGTTCTTTGCGCTGCCCTTGCCCGGTCAACCGGTGTACTTGCCGCCAGTTTGTGTCAAATGCGGAGCCCCGGCCAGCGGCAAGCCCATTGACAAGACCTACTACTGGCATCATCCCGCCCTTTACCTGGCCATCCTGGCGGGTGTGCTGATTTATGTGATTATCGCGATGATCGTGCGCAAGTCTGTGCGGGTGGCAGTGCCGCTGTGTGCTGAACATCAGGGGAAGCGCAGCCTGTGGGTCACCTTGTCCTGGGTGCTGCCGCTGGTGGGCGTGGCCGACGCCTTTGTGCTGCCACGGTTTGGCGTGGAACCAGCGTGGGGAATCCTGGGGGCAATCGTTCTCGGTTTCGTCGGCCTCGTCATCTGGGCGGTAGTGAGTAATCCCATCCGGCCGCGTTCCATTGACGCGTTTCGCGCCGAGTTTTCCGGCTTCTGCGAGCCATTTTTGGAACAGTTTCCCATCGCCAGCCGGTACTAGGCAGTTTGATCACGGAATCCTGTGATGGCGAACACACCTGGAGCCGGCAAAAGCGCGTAGTCTAAATACGTAAGCGAACTTTCTCATGCGTGGAGCGTTTGAGTTTTCTCCGCAAGAAATTCCGGCTTACGCTGTCCATAAGATACCTATGATGCTGGCCAGAGCCATCTTGTCCACCGCGCTGCTTTGCGTGCCCGGGGGAATCGCCCAAGCGCAGGGCCCGCCGCAGTCGCCACAGCAGCAGCCGCAGCCACAGCAGCCTGTCTTTCGCGCGCAAACCAACCTTGTTCTGGTGCCGGCGCTGGTGAAAAATCAGAATGACGAGATCGTCTATGGGCTGCAAGCCAAAGACTTCATCATTGAAGACGACGGCGTGGAACAGACAGTCAACATGGACGAAGCCGCTGACGTTGTGCCGGTCTCACTGGTGGTCGCGATCCAACTAGGCCGCTCCGCCAAAGCCGAACTTCGCCGCATTCGCGCCCTGGGTACTATGCTCGGTCCCATCCTGAGCCAGGGGCGCAACCGGGCGGCCATCGTCACTTTTGACAGCGAGGTGGTGCTCGCGCGCGGTTTTACCACGGATGGCGAACTTGTCGCCTCCGACCTGCAGAAACTCCGGGCCGGCAACAAAGGCGCCGCCATTCTTAACGCTGTCCGCTATTCCGTGAGCTTGTTGAAGAATGAACCGAAGGAACGCCAACGCGTCCTGCTGCTCATCAGTGAGACCCGCGACCACAGCAAGATAGCCAACTTGGATGACGCGGTGCAGGCCATCGGCGATAGCAACACCGTGGTCTACTCACTGGCCTTTGCTCCCTGGCTCTCCAGCACGCTCGATGCTCTGCGCGGCAACTACGACGACAGCGACGTGGCTGGCACGGCGGGGGGAGTCCGGCGGGGCCCGCTGCTCGCGATGGCTGCCCAGACCATCCGCACGAACACGCCCAAAACCATTGCTGCCATGACCGGCGGAGAATATGAATTGTTCAAGTCAGAGAGAGGCTTTGAAGCGCGCATGACCGACTTTACCAACCATCTGCACAACCGCTACCTCTTGAGCTTCCAGCCTAAGTCGCCGCATCCAGGCTTGCATGAGGTCCGTGTGCGCCTGCGGTCAGGGAACGACATTGTCATTCTGGCCCGCACCAGGTATTGGGCCACTGCACGGGAGAGCGCGCCGGAATAGCCTCAAAAATGCCAGCGTCCCAAGCCGGTTGGTAAACTTGTTTCGTTATGCCTGAGAAACCGCAACTGCAGTGGTTTGCTCCTGACCAGAATTCGTGGCGCGTCCGGCTGCTCGATGTCCGTCCAGTGACGCAGACCATGATCTCCACGTCCTCTGACCCGCAGTGTGCCGCGAATGCCTTGTCTTTTGCGCGCGATGACGGGCGCAGCTTCATTGGAGCGCCTTCCATTGCGCCGCGCACGGTGCAGACCATCCTGCGGTACCGCAGACCTGCCCCGTTGTCCGATGGCGCGCTTTTCCGCCCGGCGATGATGGAACACAAATGGGCGCTCTTCTATCTGCAACGGCGAATCCTCTGCGTGCGCAGCTGGCAGCGCAAGGTTTTTGTGATTGCCGAAACCATGGATGCCGGAGAGTTTCTGGATGTGGTCCGGTTGCAGGGCGCCTTTGACGAGGAGCAAGAGTCCGAGGATTATACGGTGCGTTTTTTTGATTTCCTGATGCGCAGCCACGCGCTCGGCCTTGAATGGCCCGCGCCGCTTCCCCAGGGCGAAGAGCAGGATGCCTGGCGCGCCGCGATGTGGTGCTTTAGCTGCTTCGGCAACATGGTGACTTGCGCGACGCCGGATGCGATTCCGGCAGGTATTCCCGATGAAATGCTGCGAAGCAGCTAGAATTCTTCCTGCGTATCGCGCCCTTCCCGTCTGTTCTTTCTCCGTGCCTCCGTGTCTCCGTGGTGAGATGTGATTTTTCGGTCGCTTACTCCATCCGTCGCAGCACCAGCGCCGAGTTCTTCGACCCAAACGCAATGCAGTTGCACACCGCGTGTTCGATCTCCGCTGTGCGGCCGGCCTCGGGAATGTAATCCAGGTCGCATTCGGGATCGGGCTTTTCCAGGTTGATGGTAGGCGGAAACAGCTTGTGTTTCATCGCCACCAGGGTCGCGGCGATGCCGGCGGCTCCGCAAGCGCCTTGCGGGTGGCCGATCTGCGATTTCAGCGCGGACATTGGCACTTTGTAAGCGTGGTCGCCCAGCGCCAGCTTGAGCGCGGCGGTTTCAATGCGGTCGTTGAGCTGGGTCGAGGTGCCGTGCAAGTTTACGTACTGTATCTGCGCCGGACCCACGCCGGCCTCCTTCATGGCCAGGCCGATGGCGCGGGCCGGCTCTTCTCCGCCTTCCACCAGCCGCACGCGATGGAACGCTTCACAGGTTGACCCGTAGCCGGCAATCTCGGCGTAGATATGCGCGCCGCGGGCGCGGGCGTGGTCGTAATCTTCCAGCACAAACATCCACGAGCCTTCCGCCAGCACAAAGCCGTCGCGATCAGCATTGAACGGCCGCGAACCGCGCTCGGGTTCGTCATTCCATTTCTCGGTCATGATGCGCATCAGGGTGAAGGCCTTCACGATGCCCCAGGCCAGCGGCGAATCCACGCCGCCCACCAGCATCACCGGCTGCGTACCCAGTTGGATCTGGCGCGTGGCGTAGGCGATGGCGTCAGTGGACGAAGTACAGCCGCTGGTGACCACGTGGCTCAGCCCGCGGAAGCCGAAGCGCATGCTGACCTCGCTGGACATGGTGCCCATGGTCCCGCTGGGAATGGTGAAGATGCTTACCTGCTTGATTTTGCCCTGGTAATAAAGATGATATTGGTGGTCGGTAAAGTCGTTGGCGCCGCCGCCGGTGCCCAGCGCTACGCCGATCTCGCGCTTTTCATCCAGCGAGAGCTTGGCGGGATCAATGCCGGCATCGCTCAGTGCTTCCGTGGACGCCGCGATTGCCAGCGGGACGCTGCGGGAAACGTGCTTCATCTCCTTGGCGTCCAGCCAATCCAGTTCGTTGAAGTCCTGCACTTCTCCGGCAATCCGCACCGGTAGATCAGAGGCGTCAAAGCGGGTAATCTTCTTGACTCCGCTCTTGCCCGCCAGAATTGCCTGGCAGAAGGCTTGTTTACCGATTCCATTCGGGCTGACCACGCCCATTCCTGTAATGACCGCCCGTTTCAGCATAGATACTGATTCTATAATTGATGCAGGACTTGCGCGCTTTGCTGGACGCTCAATCACCGCCCTTAACAAATCTTTATGCCTTCGGGTATCTACATCTCGGTACCGTTTTGCCGCTCCAAGTGCACCTACTGCAACTTTGCGTCCGGCGTATTCTCCGCGGTGCAGATGGGCGCCTAAGTTGAGCGGGCAATCAGAGAAAAGCAATAAGCTATTGCTGCTGCAGATCTAAATCCTCTGGCGTTTGCACCAACACGATCCCGTCCAAAAGTTCTTTCCTGAGGGTAACGATTCGAGGGGGGTGCTTCCCATTCTTATCTTGACTTATTTTGTACGTCATTACTAACAATTCGTGCTCGTTTTGGTAAAGGATGCTTACATTTCCGGTTATCGTAGACTCGGCTGTACTGCAAGTACATATGATGGCCTCCATGTTTCTCCACAGCCTTGCTCCGTCTTTGTTGAGGTAAAGCTGCGCAAATACGGGATATGCTCCTCCCTGCGCGTCCGGTACAAAACGGTAAACGGGATCCACG
This sequence comes from Terriglobia bacterium, assembly GCA_020072815.1. Taxonomy (NCBI): domain Bacteria; kingdom Pseudomonadati; phylum Acidobacteriota; class Terriglobia; species Terriglobia bacterium. The sequence goes on from JAIQGE010000011.1 coordinate 40,492, forward strand.
ATCCGTGCACCGAAGATGAGCAGGGATACCAACACAATAGCCAAGAATAAAGCGATCGTAATGCGCCTGCCTTTCGCGGCCTGACGATTCGTCCTATCTATGGCGCTCATTTGCTTGGTTGCTTGACTTAACGCGAAGATACCAAGGCATGCGGGAAAAAGAAGTTCACGAACCACGTACTTGATCATGTTCCGCGAGAAGACATCGTTTCGTTCCACCAAGAATGAAAGGACGAATAAATCCAAGGCAATGCCCACGGCGATACCCATTACCATGAGGGCTGCGAAGCGGAATTGCTGATACTTTTTGGGTAGTCCCCATACATATCCGTACAATATAGGAGCCAGTGCTGGGGACGCTGATGTAAGGAACAGAGCGAATGCCCAAGCGCCTGTGAGAATAAACTTTGGCCGCAGGGTGCTGAAATCACTGATTCCGAGCGATCTTAGGTACTGATTCGATATCAGCAACCCTAGGGCATACAGTCCGATCGCGAGCGCAGCTATGACTTTAGCTGTTCTTTCGAACGTTTCAAAAGACAACGGTTGCGCTTCAGGGTCTTTGTTGGGCGAGTCAAGTTTCCCACTCATGCTAGGAGTCGACACCAACATATCATACCGCTATTGGGCGCAGGCGAGAAGCACGCACGTGATCGTTCACCTATTTATAATTGTGGTTCGAGGAACCCAAACAGATTTCTCTTAGCCTAACCAGAAAATGGCTCTTAGCATCTACATCTCGGTGCCGTTTTGCCGCTCCAAGTGCACGTACTGCAACTTTGCCTCCGGAGTGTTCTCCGCGGCGCAGATGGGCGCATACGTTGAGCGGCTGAGCGCTGACATGCGCGCCAAGCGTGCCGTGGCCGAGGAAAGCGGAGCAGAGATTCCTGAGCCGGTGGACACCATCTACCTTGGCGGCGGGACGCCCAGCCTGCTTCCGCCGGACGAGTTGAAGAAGCTGTTCTTCAATTTGCGGCAAGAGTACAAAGTCCTGCCCAAAGTCGAGATCACGGTGGAGTGCGCGCCCGGCACCATCACGGACCAGATCATCCACACGCTGACGACGCGCGGCGTGAATCGCGTGAGCCTGGGCGTGCAATCGTTTGTGGACCAGGAAGCAGCGTCGGTGGCGCGTCTGCACACGCGGGCCACGGTCCTCGACGACATCGAGCGCCTGCGCAAAGCCGGGATCAGCAACATCAACGTTGACCTGATCGCCGGACTGCCTCACCAGACGCGCGAGAGCTGGGAATACTCGCTGGACCAGGCGATTTCGAGCGGCGTCCCGCATGTGAGCGTGTACATGCTGGAAGTGGATGAAGATTCGCGGCTGGGACGCGAGCTGATGGCCGGCGGAACCAGGTACCACGCGCACCACGTTCCCGACGACGACCTGACGGCCGAATTCTATGAGACCGCTTGCCGCAAGCTGGAAACGGCGGGTGTCCAGCAGTATGAAATTTCCAACTTCGCTCGCGCAGGCTTTGAGTCGCTCCACAACCTGAAGTATTGGACGCGCCAGCCATATCTCGGCTTCGGCGTGGACGCGCACTCCATGCTGCCGGCGTCGGAGAAGCTTCGCGCGCAAGGCACGGATTGCGTGCGGTTCGCGACCAGCGATTCCTACGATCAATTCCTGGCTGGCCCGCAGATCGCGGCGTCGCCGGTTTCGGTGGAGCAGGCGCTGGAGGAGAGTTTCTTTCTAGGGTTGCGGCTGAATCGCGGCATCAGCGTGTCCGAGCTGCACCAAAGGTTTGGGAAACGAATGGACGCGCAGTCGCTGGTCATCGAGGGGCTTGTTTTGGCCGGTCTTCTCTCGGACGACGGCAACAAGATACGGTTGACGCCGCGCGGGCGCTTGCTGTCGAATGAAGTGTTTGAGAAGTTCATCGTAGAGCGGCAAACGGCGATTTCTCCGCCGGATAGATGAGGTCGTAGCAAAAGGCGTGTTCTTTAAGATCGTCATCCCGACGGACGTAAAGCGAGCACGCGCTTTCGCCAGCGTGCGAGTAGGCCGGAGGGACCTCGTGTTCAGTTAGGCTCATGTAACTTCATAAGCGCAAGGTCCCTCGCCCCTATTCGAGCGCTGATGAGAGCGCGCTCTCATAGACGGGGCTCGGAATGACGTTGCTATGTAAGTATGGAATCCGCGAAACAATACAGAGAACCCATGCCATCCAAACTCACCCAACCCGCACCCGCTGCTGCCGAAACCCGGCAAACAAGATCTGCCATTGATCTGCGCAGTGACACCGTCACTCAGCCGACGCCCGAGATGCGGCGCGCCATGGCGGAAGCCGAAGTCGGCGACGACGTTTACGGCGAAGATCCCACAATGAACCGCTTGCAGGATCGCGCGGCGCAGGTCTTTCAGAAAGAAGCCGCGATCTTTGTGCCCTCCGGCACCATGGGAAACCAGATCGCCGTGAAGGTGCACACGCATCACGGGCAGGAAATTATCTGCGAAGAGCGCGCGCACTTCATCAACATGGAGTCGGCCACGGTGGCGGCGTTTTCGGGATGCCAGCCGCGTCCTATCTACGGCGAAAACGGCGCGCTGACCTGGGACCAGATCAAGAAAAAGATCGCGCCCCCAGCTTACTATCGCTCACAGACCGGGCTGATCTGGCTGGAGAATTCGCTCAGCCTGGCCGGCGGCACCGTGTTTCCCCAGGCCCAGGCGGACGAGATATGTGACCGCGCGCACGAAATGGGCTTGCCCGTGCACCTGGATGGCGCGCGCATTTTCAACGCCGCCACCGCCGTGGGCAAATCCGTGGCGGAGATCACCGGCAAGTTTGATTCGGTGATGTTCTGCTTGTCCAAAGGCCTGTGCGCGCCCGTGGGTTCGATGCTGGTGGGCAGCAAGGCGTTCATTGACAAAGCTCGCGTGTATCGCAAGGCGCTGGGCGGAGGCATGCGGCAGTCGGGCGTGCTGGCCGCGGCGGGGATCATCGCGCTGGAGAAGATGCCGGCCCGACTGAAAGAAGACCACGACAACGCCCGCGTGCTGGCCGATGGCCTGGCGCAAATCGCGGGTATCAAGATTGATCCCAAGAAATCGCCAACCAACATTCTGGTTTTCGACATCACCGGCACGGGCATGGATACCGCTGAATTCAGCCGCCGGTTGGCGGAAAAGAACGTCCTGGCGGCGGGGATTGATCTGGAGCAGATGCGCTTTGTGACGCATAACGACATCACCCGCGAGGATTGTTTGAAGACGCTGGAAGTAGTGCGGGCCGTCTGCAGGAAATGAGTGGAGACGGTTTGATAAACTCTTGTAAGCCAGACAGCCACAAGGACCGAACCATGCCCCCACAAGTTTCAACTGCCCCGGAAGTTTCACTGCGCGAGTTTCAGGAAGCCCGCAAGATCGTTTCTTCCTTCGCTTACCACACGCCGCTGCTGACGTCGCGCATTCTGAGCGAACGCACAGGCTTCGACGTCCGGCTCAAGGCGGAGATGTTTCAGAAGGGCGGATCGTACAAGGTCCGCGGGCCGCTGAACAAGTTCCGCCATCTGACAGAAGAGCAGCGCAAACGCGGCGTGATCTGCTCTTCCGCCGGGAACCACGCGCAGGGCGTGGCCCTGGCGGCAGGCGTGTACAAGATGAAAGCCGTGGTAGTGATGGCCAGCAACGCCACGCAGTCGAAAGTGGACGCCACGCGGGCCTACGGCGCCGAGGTCGTCCAGCACGGATTGATCTGGGACGAAGCCAACGAGAAGTCCAAGCAGCTTTGTGAAGAACGCGGCCTGACCTACATCCATCCTTTTGACGACATGCAACTCATCACCGGCCAGGGAACGCTTGGCCTGGAAGTCTATGAGGACTTTCCGCAGGTGGACGTCGCGGTGGTGCCCATCGGCGGCGGAGGGTTGATCTCCGGCGTTTCCATGGCGCTGAAGGCACTGAATCCCAAGATCAAGATCATCGGTGTGGAATCGTCGGACGGGCCGGGCATGAAAAAGAGCATCGAAGCCGGGCACGTGGTCACGCTGGACAAGATTGACTGCATCATTGACGGGCTGCGGGTGAAGCGCGTGGGCGAACACACTTTCTCGGTGGTGCAGCGCTTTGTGGACGACATTGTCACCTTGCCCGACCGCGAAATATTTGACGCGATGATCTGGATCATGTCGCACTGCAAGCTGGTGGTGGAAGGCGCCGCCGCCGCGCCGGTGGCCGCGCTTCTCCACGGTCTGATCAAGGCCCCGGCCGGGTCGAAGGTGGTCTGCGTGCTCAGCGGCGGCAATGTGAACCTGGACCAACTCAAAGGGCTGAAGTGGAACTGATCGTCAAGCAGTTCGCTGGGAAGCGTGCGGCTTAGGCTTTTCCTTCCGGCGCCTTTCCTTCGGGACCAAAGATTGAGAGCAGGTGCCCGTCGGGATCGCGAAAGTGTGACGCCCACTCCGCAGGCGTGACCTGCCGCGGCTCGCCCAGGAACGTGACTCCCTGGTCGGCCAGCTCTTTCTGCGCGCCGCGCACGTTGTCCACCTGGAACACAACTTCCGTGGCGCCGGCCACGTGGGGCGCCATGCGGGTATGTCCGGGGCTCAACCCCAGGCGGACAGGGCCCGCGCTCAGCAGAGCGATCTGCGGTTCGTGCATCTGAATCTTGAGTCCAAGTTTCTTGCTATAGAACTGCACGGCCTGGTCCAGGTCGCGCACGCCCAGCATGACGGCGTTGATCCCGGAGATTTGAACGGCCATAAGGCCTCCCTTCGCGATGAGCGAAACTAGTTAGCAATGCTAAGTAATATCCGGAGCTTTGACCTTTGTCAAGAAAATAGTTAGCCTAGCTAATCATGCCTCCCAAGACAAAGCCGAAGGCTACCGAAGATCTGGCGGACCGGCTGCACAGCACGGCTATCCACTTATTGCGCCTGGTGCGGGTGCAGGACGCGGCTGCGGGCATCGGCCCGGCGCAGCTCTCGGCGCTGTCGGTGATCGTCTTTGGTGGGCCGGTCTCCCTGCAGGACCTGGCGCGGGCGGAGATGGTGCGCCCGCCGACGATGAGCCGCGTGGTAGACGCCCTGGAGGCCGCCGGGCTGGCTCGCCGGAAAGTGAACTCCGCTGATCGCCGCGCGGTGCTGATTGAGGCCACGGAGAAGGGAGCGGCGTTGCTGCACCAGGGCCGGCGCCGCCGCGTAAAGTTTCTGGCCCGGCATCTCTCTCGTCTGACCTCCAGCGAACTCCAAGACATTGATCGCGCCGTGGCGTCGGTGCAAAAGGCCTTGCGCGGCCAACGCGGCTAGTATTGAATAACTGTGCGCAAGAGGAGCAAGCCATGGCAAATGACGCCGGTCCAGGGCCCCAATTGCTACCAGACATCTGGAAGTACATTTACTACCCTCCGGAAGGAAAAGACTATTCCTACTTTGCCCACGCAGCGAAATATCCCTTTTTGGCCGCGAGCGTTCCTGAAGCCCAGCGCTACCTGGTGAAGGCCGCGTGGGCCGCTGACGCCGCCATGCTCGCCTACGGACGCTGCGGGGAAGCGCCGATGCCTCCGGACAAGTTCAATGCATATTTCACACAGGCTGGTTTCTCAAAGCCTGAGTTGATTGGCGACTGGACGCCGGATGCTAAAGGGACGCAAGGATACTTTGCGACAAGCTCCAACAGCCAGTTTGCGGTCCTCTCGTTTCGTGGCACGGAGCGCAAAGATCCTACGGATCTCCTGGCAGACTTGAACGCTCTGCAAAGCGACGAACCCGAGCACGCTGCTCCTGCTGCTGCCCCGCAAGGTCCCGCCGCCTCCATCGTGGACCGCGTGGTCCAGGGCACCAAGGATTTTCTTTTTCATACCAGCCGCGTCCACGCCGGCTTTCAACGAGCTTTGGACCAGGTTTGGACGAAGGTGGATAAGCTACTCAACGAATTCCGCAGCAGTCACCCGCAGGCGGAGATTGTTTTCACCGGACACAGTCTGGGCGCCGCTCTGGCCACGCTGGCCGTCAACCGCTTCCAGGGAGCTGGAGCTTCGCTCTACACCATTGGCAGCCCGCGCGTCGGCAACAAAACGTTCTGTGACAGTGTGCATCGGCAGACCGGCGGGAGGGTCTTCCGTTTTGTAAACCATCATGACCTGGTTACGCACGTACCGATCAAAGCGCCGATGTATCAGCACGTCGAAGAGCAAGGCTACGTGATTGATCCCAGCGGAGAACTTTCCCTGGGAAACGAGGATGCCTCCAGCGATTTGAAGACTTTGAGCGAGTTTGGAGTAGAGATGCTGAGTAAGGGCAAGCTTTTTGACCTGAACAGCCAGGCGCCGCCGCAACTGGTGGACCATTCGCCGGGGCGCTACTGCATGCTCCTGCGCTATCACCTGGAACATCACGTGGCGCCGGTCTGAAAGAGTTCGTCGCCTGTTCCGCGTTATGCTTGAAATCGCGATTGATTGGCAGAAGGCCCATGCGTAAAGGGAAAAAGAAAAAATCAAAGAAGTTCACGGCGGCCACCGCGGTCAAGTCCATGTCACGCGCGGCCATCGGCATGGTTCCAGCGGTCAAGCGCAAGGAAAGCAGGAAGCGCGTCGAGAAACCCAAGCACAAGCCAACACTGAAGAAACTGCTGTCGGAATCTGACGCCGGCTGATTGTGGGCGCGGTCTGAACAAGGCCTTTCAAGGCCACTTGGTCACTACCATCGCAATCAGCGCCAGCCCCAGGCCCACACAGAAGGCGGGACTGGCCACGGCAAACACTACCATCGCCGCCAGCACGATCAGCAGCGCGAAACGGGCGTGATGCAGGGTGTAGTCGGTGACGAGGAGTATCAGCGCGCTCACGGGAATCAACAGCAGGCAAAGCCCGGCCTGGGTCCATGTGAAATGCTCCATGCGGGCGAAGCGCACCACGCCGGCGAAGACCAGCACAACTCCCAGCGCGGCCAGCAAAAAGGCCCCTCGTACCATCCGGCGTCTCCTCGCAAAGTACCGTTGAGGAATTTCATCACATTCGCGGCGGGAAAACGAATCGCAACAGTCCAGTCGCAATAAGAGAAGCTGCTGAGGCACTGGCCACGCGCGGCAAGATGCGGTAAAAGATTTCCATGACCCACCAGCAACTGGTTTGCCTGGCTGAACGGTGGCTGCGCCGCCGCTATCGCTGCGGCATTGTGCTTTCTGAGCAGTGCTGCGCCAGCGGAGAGACGCCCGACGTGATCGGCTGGAAGAGCAAATGCCGTTCGGTTTTAGTGGAGTGCAAAATCACCCGCGCCGATTTTCTCGCCGACCGCGAGAAGCCTTTTCGCCGCGACCCCACGCAAGGCATGGGCGCTGAACGGTTGTACTGCGCGCCGCAGGGCCTCATCGCGAAAGCCGAACTGCCCAAAGGCTGGGGACTGCTGGAGTGCAAGGGCCGCGAAGTCACGCTGGCCGTCAGGCCCAGCCGCGTCAGCCAGCGCGCCGACGCCGGCATGATGTGGGAGATGAATCTTCTGCTGGCCAGCCTGCGCCGCGTGGAAGTCCGCATTGAACCCCAGACCATCACTGACTTTCTCAAATGGAAAAACCGTCTGGCGGAATACAACGGCGGACGTCTGCCGGAAGGCGTTGTGTCCGCGGACGCCGAGCCCAACGTGCATCTGGAGCAGCCGGCAATCGCCTAAGAACAATTCCGTCAGATGGCATGCATTGCGCTGCGACAGAGCTTCTTCGCAGCACAGTTGCCCGCAGGCTCCAGGTTGGAGTAGGCTTGTGGGCCGTCAGTTGGGCAAACTCTCAAGGAAGGCCGCGGAGCCGGACCGCTGGGCTGATCGTCGCCAGCCGTTGCCGCTCCGGCATCCGGCATCCCTCAGGAGGACGTAATGGTCGCACTCTCAGCGCTGTGGATCCCCATTTTGCTGTCCGCCGTCATCGTGTTTGTTGCCAGCTCCGTCATCCATATGGCGTTCTCGTTCTGGCACGCCGGCGACTACCCGGCTCTGCCCAACGAAGAAAAAGCCATGGACGCGCTGCGTCCGCTGGCCATCCCTCCGGGCGACTACATGATGCCCCGGTGCAAGACTACGCAGGAGATGAAAACCCCGGCGTTTGCCGAAAAGCTGAAGAAAGGCCCGGTGATGGTGCTCACCGTGCTCCCCAACGGCGAGTGGGCCATGGGGCAGATGCTGGTCATGTGGTTTATCTACTCGGTGGTAGTCAGCTTCTTCGCCGCGTACATCACCGGACACGCGCTGCATGCCGGCTCGCACTATCTGGAAGTGTTCCGCTTCGTCGGGGCGACGGCGTTCATGGGATATTCGCTGGCGCTGTGGCAGATGTCCATCTGGTACCGCCGCTCATGGACCACCACCATCAAGGCGACCATTGACGGCCTGGTCTACGCGTGCCTGACGGCGGGAACGTTCGGCTGGTTGTGGCCGAAATAGAAGCAGACGGACTCACCGCAGAGGACGCAAAGGGAAATTGGGGAGAGCTGCGGCCGCGGACGAACCATGGAGCGCAGGCGCCCCCGCCTGCGGCCCGCTCCCCCTATTTGCGGTAATCCCAAGAACACGAGAGAAACAGGCTGTCTGCAGCCGCCCGATGTTCCCAAGAACCAGCGTCCTCAGAGGAAAGCATTCCCGAGGAAGAGCTATCGGAAGAAGACGAGCAAGCTCCGACCAACGCCACAGCCGAGGGCGGCTGCGCTCCATAGTGCCATTAATATTGATGATGTTTCTAAAGAAGCTCGAATCTGTTGGTTTTGTCTTTAGCACTCTTGTTCGTCCGCCGGAAAAAATAGTAGTCGGCCGTGTAGGGCACGAGCGTTTGTTTACCCACATCGGCGGCAGCGGAGCAGCCGGTAGCGGGAGCGGATCCTCCGTTGGTATTTAAGCGTTGGATGAAAGTGGTGTTGGTCAGGACATTGCCGCCAGCGGGCCCCTTTTCCGACCCGATTGATTGCAGCAATAGACAGCCTATCGCACCCGCATTCGGGCAACTCGGGTCGGAGCCGGCAGGGACCGAGCGGAGCATTTGTCCCCACACCTTGCTGCTATCCAGGGAACTCTGCCAGGTCGCACTGCCGAAGGGCAGGGGCTTGGGAGCGAACTGGTTGGGCCTTGCATCGGGACTGAGATAGTGGGTGATGATCTGGGTATCGTGTACCGGAGCAGCAGCAAAAAGAGTGGCTTCGGGGCGACTGCCGGTGACGGTCCAGGAAGCGCCGGTCCCTGTGGGCAGGCAAACATAGCCCTGTGTGCCCACGGCATGGCCCACCAGGAAGACAGAGTTTCCGGCCGGGGGCGCAATCACCGCAGGAGGGGTGGTTGACGCGTCTTTCCGTGCCTCCGCCAGGATCACCAGGCTGAATGCCCAAGCGAGAATCACAAGCGTGGCCGACAGCAGAACCCAGATTTGCCCGGGCGTTCCGGGATGCTGATCAAGTTTGTAGCTCATTGACTTGTTCTCCATTGCGAGGCAAGCAATTGCGTGCCCGCCTCGCCGATCAATCGTGTAGCGGTTAGAGTTGTTACAGAACTCGGACCGAAATCACCTGAAGGTGAGCCGGCCGACGATTGGTTGTGGCCACCTAGTACGTAGCCACCATCGCCAAGGCGCCAACATCCGTGGGAGACGGGGACCCACGGACCTCGCTCAGGGCCCCGGTGAGCTGATCGATAGTGAACACCCTCACTCCTTGCGTGCCGTCAAGTCCGACGTAAGCAAACTGCGCTCCCGGCTCCACCATTACCGAAACCGGAGAAATTGAAGCGGGAAATGGACTGCCTTGGAGTTCGATCAAAGCTCCAATGTCCTCGTCTATCGAAAATCCCGTGACGCTGTTGCCACCGGCGCTGTTGGCGCCATTGGTTACATAAAGGAACCGGCCCGACGCATCTACAGCAGCGGAAGTTGGATTCTCACCGGCGGTAAATGGCGCGACTCCGATCTGCGTCAGGGCGCCATTCACCGGGTCAATGCTGTATCCAAAAACCGAGGTTGACGGACCCAGGGAAGAGCTTGAAATCACCGCATACAAGAAGCGGCCTGACGGGTCGACTGCCAGCGCCTTGGGAATGAATCCGGTGCTGGCGGGATCGCCCGGAACCGCTGAGAGTGTGCCATCCGCCGCAATCGAAAAAGCTGGAATGCTCGCAGCCGCGCCTACGTGAAGCGCTTGATAGAAGAATCTTCCGTCCGGTGAAGTGTTTGCCGATAAGAGGTTCGTGTTGGCCAAATTTGCCGGAGGCAGCGCGGTGAGTGATCCATTGGCGCCAATGCTGAACGTGGTGATCTCTCTTGCATTCGCATCGGTCATGAAGAGAAAGTCAGCGGTTGGGTGGGCGACGACGGAAACCGGGCTCGAAGTGACCGATGTGGAAAAAGGCCCATCTGGCAGCGGGGTCAGCTCTCCCGCCGCCCCAATCTGGAACCCCCAGACCACACCTAGAACGGAGTCGGCGGCGTAAAGGAATTTCTGGTCTCGGGTGACGGCCAGCGAAAGGATCGTGCCGACTGCGGTGAATTTGGAACCGGTTGCCGGAGTGAGCCTCCCGCTTGTGGAATCGATTGAAAAGCCCTCAATGCCAGAGAGTCCTGCCGTGTACAGGAATTTAGGGACGCGGCGCACAACACTAACGGTGGCCTCGCCGGAAACGCCGTTCAACTTGACTACGATCCTCACGTCGCCGGGTCCGCGTGTGTACCCCTGGCCGATGCGTTGCGGAGTCGTGTTGACTTGAAGCACGGCCGGATCAGTGGTGCTCCAGGCGACCAATGGCGTGAGAATGTGCGTTGTGCCATCCGCAAAAGTTCCGATTGCACCGAACTGCTGGTTCGTGCCGAGCTCCAGAATCCCGCCGGAAGGCACCACGGCAATCGACTGCAGGGGCGTTGCTGTCACATGCACCAGGAAAGACGCGGTGACTGTTTCTCCCGCCATACCGAAGGTTGCTGAAATAGTGACGTCGCCTGCCCCAACCGCACTCTCCAGGCCGCTCAATTGAGTAATCGTCGCAACCGAATTCGCATTCGAAGCCCATACGGAAAGTCCAGTAACGTCGCGGGTAGTTGCGTCATTAAAGGTGGCGGTGGCTTTGAATTGTTGAGTCGCGCCAACTGATTGAAGGGAGACCGCGGGCGCAATTTCCAGCGCGGTTGGAAAATGTGTATTTGCAGGAGGCGTTGTTACTGCTTGCTTCCCGGCGCCGCCGCAAGCGGCAAGCGATAGAACAAGACACGCGAAAGTGGCGCACAAAATAGATTTCCGCAGCATTCCTGGGCGCGGAAGGCTTGCTGTAGGTGCAAGATAGGCCAAACTGGCTGGCACAGGACGGGTGATCCGTGAGAGATATTTTCGTTGCATTTGAATTCTTCCTTTTCGATTTGCGGGACGGCTTGTTTGACCCACCCTAACGTCGAAAGACATGACGCTAGGATGGGCTCTTGGAATAACTGGCGAAACCAGGCATCCGGGTTAGTTGCTGTTTCCTTCTTGCACCTTGGGGATTCCGGCGGCGAACCACACTCCGCCTACATTGCGGATGAGCAATACCGGGTTGTCGCAGGGAGCCGTTGGGGCCGGAGTTAGGAAATCGTCAATGGTAAAGTCCCCGTCGGTTTGAAGGGCCACGCCGGTGAGGGTTGAGTTGTGGGCGGTGGCAGTGCCGGCCGGTCCGCAGAAAAGCGTGGCGTGGACGCTCTGCCCCGCGTTGGTCCCGATGCCATTGCCCGATGCCAGAAGCAGGCCGCGTCCGACAACCTTGATGTGCCCGTCAAAGCCGACTTCGGCTTCGAGGCCTGCGATCCTCCAGGGCGCGCCCGGCGGGACGCCCCGCACCACGTTGAGGTTGACTGTCCCGTTGGCGGCGACGCCGTTAACAGGTATGACGCCGATACCACCCTTGAACTTCAATGCTGAAGTGGTGTCAGTGTTGCTTTGCGCCGACACAATGCCGGTGACCGCAAATGCGATCAGTGCTACCAGCAATCCACGGACGATGCCCTGAGCGGCTCTGCCTCCCAGGAAGTTCTTACTGCAATTGTTGTTCACTTTCTTTCTCCTATTCTTTGAGCTTCAAGGCCTGCGGCCCCGCGGCGTCTCTTGCGGCGTGCCACCGCTTCCGCTAGAATCTCGCTGAAACGCCGCTAGACCGCCGGCCCCACATTCAACCTAGGCGATATCGCCCAAGATCGTCCTTAGCGGCTCATGAAGAATTTCTAGGTAAATTCCAAAGAAGTTCCAAAGGTAGTCATGCCCCCGGAAACAAAGGCTTTCTACGAGTTCGGGACGTTCCGCTGCGACCCCCGGGAACACCTTCTCCTGTGCGGGGGCAAGCCGGTTTCGCTGTCGCCGAAGTCGTTTGAGATCCTGGTCGCCCTGATTCAGAGCAAGGGCCGCCTGCTGACGAAGGAAGAACTCATGCAGCAGGTGTGGCCGGACAGCTTTGTGGAAGAGGGCAACCTGACGGTCAATATCTCCGCACTGCGCCGGGTGCTGGGCGAAACCCCAGGCGGGCAGCAATACATCGAGACTGTACCCAAGCGGGGATATCGTTTCGTTGCGCCAGTCACCGAGAGCCTGGACGACGGCGAACCCGTCCCGCCGGTGCGGACTTCTGGTGTTCCGCCGGGAGAAGCGTTGCCCGGAGTTGCACCTGCGCCTGCATCGCCGTTTCTCTCTCGTCGTTGGCCACTGGCAGTGGCCGGACTGTTGGTCGCGATCCTGGTCTCTGCGGTCCTGATCTTCGGCCGTCCCCGTAAGTTGAATGACAAAGACGTGGTCGTGCTGGCCGATTTCTCCAACACCACGGGCGATCCGGTCTTCGATGACGCATTGCGACAGGGACTTTCCGCGCAACTGGAGCAGTCGCCGTTCTTGAACCTGCTGTCCGATGAGCGCATCGCGCAGACGCTGTCTCTCATGGCCCAACCCAAGGACTCCCGGTTGACCCACGAACGGGCCCGCGAAGTTTGCCAGCGCACAGCAAGCGTTGCAGTTCTGAATGGCGCGATTGCACAAGTTGGCACGCAGTACCTTCTGACCCTAAAGGCAATCAACTGCGCAAACGGCGAATCGCTGGGGAGCGTGCAAGAGCAGGCCGTTGATAAGGACCATGTTCTTGACGCATTGGGAAAGGTGGCTTCGAAGATCCGCAAACAGTTGGGCGAATCGCTGGCTTCAGTGCAGAAGTATGACGCTCCAGCGGAAAATGTGACAACAGCATCACTTGAAGCCCTTAAGGCCTACAGCCTCGGCCGTCAGACCATGGTGGTTAAGAGCGATTATCCTGCCTCCATCCCGCTTTTCCAGAGGGCGATCAACCTGGACCCGAACTTTGCCATGGCCTACGCCAGGATGGCAACGAGCTATGCCAGCCTTAACGAGACCCCTCGAGCGATTGAGGCCATGCGAGCAGCCTATGCACTGCGAAAACGGGTCAGCGAGCGGGAAGAGTTCTACATCGCCGAACATTACGAGATTTTCGTTACAGGAAATCTGGAAGCAGCACGCAGGGTTGATGAATTGTCGGCGCAGACCTATCCGCGCGACACCTCGTTCACGAATCTAGGCCTCATCTATAGTGAGCTCGGCGATTATGACAAAGCTCTTGTTGCGTTCGAAGATGCTCTGAAATTCAATGCTGAGACCGGGTACAGGTACGCAAATCTCATGGGCGGGTACCTGCAACTCAACCGCCTGGATGAAGCCAAGGCTGCGGCGCAGGAGGCTCAGCGCCGTCATCTTGATTATCCTGAGATTCACCTCAATCTCTATTGGGTCGCTTTTCTTCAGCATGACCCTGCAACCATGGAGCAGGAGGCGTTGGGCATGATGGGAAAGCCGGGACACGAAGACCAGATGCTCAATTATGAAGCAGACACAGCCCTCTTTGGCGGACAGCTTGCCAAAGCGCGGATACTGACGCGGCGTGCCGTGGAGGCCGCCCAGAAGGTGGATGAAAAAGAGGCGCCCGCGCTCTACCAGGCGGATGCGGCGGTCCGCGAAGCCCTGGTGGGCAATGCGGATTTGGCGAAACAACAGGCACGGGCCGCGCTCGCGCTTTCCAATGACAGGGATACGGAGGCCTTATCGGCAATTGCGCTGGGGCTGGCGGGTGATTCCGCGCAGGCTTCCCGGCTGGCCGACGATCTGGCAAAACGCTTTCCGCAAGACACGATTGTACAGTCCAATTATTTGCCGACGATCCATGCCGCAGAATTTCTTCGGGGCAACGATTATGGCAAGGCCATCGAGGTCCTGGTGGCGGCAGCGCCCCATGAACTTGGCGGCAATAATCAGAGCTTGAATTTTGTTCTCTACCCGGTCTACCTGCGAGGCAAGGCGTATCTGGCTGGAAAGCAAGGCACCGCCGCTGCTGTTGAGTTTCAGAAAATTCTCGATCATCCCGGCGTCGTCCGGAGTGAGCCCATCGGCGCACTGGCTCGCCTGGAACTTGGCCGGGCCTTCGCTTTGTCGGGTAACATGACCAAGGCAAGCGCTGCTTACCAGGAATTTCTCAGCCTCTGGAAAGATGCCGACTCGGACATCCCGGTCTTCAAGCAAGCCAAAGCGGAATACTCTAAGCTCCTGTGACCCGGCTAACAGCGAGCTTTGCCTGTCTTGATCCTGCCTGACACAACTGGCGAGGATTATCTGCTCCCCGCGGTGATCGGAAGGGCCAAAAGCAGATTGTCCAAGAAAACAAATCCTCGCGGCGTATACCCTCCCTGCCAGCGCGGCATCCCACATACGCACATAGACGCATTCCAGACTGGATTCAGGAGCACCCCCCTATGAAGATCACGAGAATATTGCCATTCGTAGCTTTGGCTTTGGTCATTGCCACGTCAACGTTCGCGGTCGCTGCCGACCGGCCCGCGGCCCTGAGAATCACGCAAGGCCCTTCGATAGAGAGCGTTGGCGACGACTGGGCGGTCATCGCCTGGACCACCAACACCGGCGGCAGCAGCGTGGTCCGCTATGGCACCGACCCGAGGAACCTGAACCAGACTGCACAGTCACCGTATTCTGACAACGACAAGACTGCGGCGCAAAACCATAGCGTGCGACTCAAAGGCCTCACGCCTGGCTCCACGTACTATTTCACGGCATTTTCCGGCCAAGGTGAAGGCACGGGGACACAGGCCAGCAGTCCGGTGGGCCAGTTCGCGACCAGAGGCGGGCCCCAAAATGGACGAGGCGAGGGCAGAGGCGAGGGAAGAGGTGAGGGAAGACATGAAGGAAGAGGCGAGGCAGTAAGGATCACGGATGGGCCTCGAGTGGAAGGCACCGGCTCCACCTGGGCAGTGATCGCCTGGACCACGAATACCGGCGGCAGTTCCATTGTGCGCTTCGGTACTGCCCCGGACCGTCTGGGCGGGCTGGCGCAGTCGCCCTATGCGGACAACGACAGGACCAAGGAGCAGAACCACCGCGTCCGCGTCGCAAATCTAAGACCGCATACCAGGTACTTCTTCATCGTTGATTCCGGCCAGGGCGAAGGGACAGGAACTGAGACGAGGAGCGCAGTCGGCGAGTTCAGGACCAGAGGGCGCTGAGCCGCGCGCAGGCGAAATCCTGAGCGAAGCGTCAGGCGCGGAGTGGAGGGATCCCCAGAAACTGGCGTGAACGCCGGTGGCGAGGCCGGCTCGCGCGCCGAGCCGCCTGCTTCAATTGCAGAATACACTCCGCAAGCTGGAGGATGTTGAGCTGGGTGGAGCGGAGCAACAAGAAAAAAGGTTGGCGGAAGCGTGTGAGGGTCGAACTTGAGCCGGTATGCGGGCGTCTGAGCCCGCAGGCGAAATCCTGAGCGTAGCGAAGGCTCTGCTTTTGCATGTGATACCAGCGAAGCTAACTCTCGCCGGTTTTGAAGTTGAGGCGCTTTCGCGGCGTCTGAGCCGCGAGCCGAAATCCTGAGCGAAGCGCCGTGAGGCGCGGCGTCGAAGGAACCCGAGGATATTGGCGGAAGCGTGTGAGAGTCGAACTCACCAGAGCCAGCAGAGCTAACTCTCGCCGGTTTTGAAGTTGAGGCGCTTTCGCGGCGTCTGAGCCGCGAGCCGAAATCCTGAGCGCAGCGCCCTGAGGCGCGGAGTCGAAGGAACCCGAGAATGTTGGCGGAAGCGTGTGAGAGTCGAACTCACCAGAGCCAGCAAAGCTAACTCTCGCCGGTTTTGAAGACCGGAAGGGTCACCGGACCCCATGCGCTTCCGCGTGGTTTCGCGTTTTTAAGTTTACACGACGGAAAAAGCAAGCAATTAGCAAATGGCAATTAGCAACTAGCCAGACGCGGTTTTGCCTAATTGCCAACTGCTATTTGCTGATTGCTGGAGTGATCCGCAATATGTCGTGCTTTACTTCCACCACGCGTCCGGGGAACTGCGCCGCGATGCGCTGCTTGAGTTGATCCACGGTCGGCGAGCCGTTCTCGCCGTTCAGTCCGCGAGCATCGTCCATCAGAATCACGTGTTCCTTGATGCGATGGCTGAGAATTGTCTCCAGTTCGGTGGTCAGGCGCTGTTTGTCGCCCTGCAGGCCGGCCCAGCCGTAGTAGCCGGCGTCCAGCCAGAAGAGGGCAGGCTGGTTGAGAGTCTGGAGCAGCTCAGGAATCTTCTTCTGGCTGTCTCCTTCGAGGATGTGGATGTGCGGCCAGCGCGCGAACTTTTTTTGCGCCTGCTGCGCCAGCTGCGAATCAAATTCCACAGAATGGATTTCCTGGAAGCGGTTCTTCATGGCGGCCACCATCTCGCCGTAGTACGTCCCGGTTTCCACCAGCACGTGCAGCCCGTAGCGCTGAGCGTACTCCAGCACCGCGCGCTGCTTGACCAGATGCGGAGAGCGCACCGGTTCTCCGCGCAGCTTCCAGTACCAGTAGTCCGGGTAATGCCCGGCGGCCTTGTAAAGACCGTAAAACGGCGTGCGTTGCAGCAATTTGCGAAATGCTTTCATCGTGTTAGATCCGCGCGCGCAAAATCGGCGCGCAACAACTTGTCATCCCGTCCTGGATGTTTCAGCACATGTCAACGCACGTCGCGAACTGAACGAATCCAGACCGCGCTGCGGCGCATCGAAACGCAAGTAGATCACTTGTTACACTGAGATTGCAGCATAAGGTGGAGAGAAAACCGTGTCAAACCAGAAGAGACGATTTTCATTTGCGCAGATGGATGTTTTTACCTCGGTGGCCCTGGAAGGCAACCAGCTTGCCGTGTTCGCCGACGGCCGCGGGCTGAGCGATTCGGAAATGCAGGCCATTGCGAAGGAAACGAATTTATCAGAGACCACGTTCATCCTGCCGCGCGACGCCGCCACTGAACGCGAGCGCGGCGTGCGCGTGCGCGTCTTTACCGTGACGGAAGAGCTTCCGTTCGCCGGACATCCGACACTGGGCACGGCAATGGCGCTCTTCAACGCGCGCGGCGCGGGTGAAGCCGCCGACGAGATAGCTTTGGACCTTAACGTCGGCAGAATTCCGGTGCGCTTTTCCACCCGCGACGGTCTACCATTCGGGACCATGACGCAGCGCCCGCCTGAGTTCGGGCAGAAGCATGATCGCGAAACCGTGGCCCGGGCCTGCGGTCTTAGCGTCGCTGACATCGCCGACGACCTGCCTATCCAGTCCGTCACCACCGGCAATCCGTTCGCGATGGTGCCGGTGAAGTCCCTGGCGGTGTTGCAGAGGCTGGCGCCGGCGTGGAGCGCGATGAACGACTATCTGCAGAAGACTGACGTCAAGTTTTTTTATTTTGTTTCCCGTGAAACCCTCAACCCCGAAGCCAAATTGCAAGCGCGCATGATTTTTTACAACGGCGAAGATCCCGCCACGGGCTCGGCAGCTGGGCCGTGTGCCGCATGGGCGGTGAAGTACGGCGTGGTGCGTCCGGAGGAGCAGGCGCTTATGGAGCAGGGCGTGGAGATGAAGCGGCGCAGCCGGATTTACATCAGCGCCGGCAAGGAAGGTGACAAAGTTGTTAACGTCCGCGTCGGCGGTCACGCGGTGGAAGTGGTCCGCGGAGAAATGTTCTTATGATCGCCAGCGCGCCGTAGTAGGTTTTGCGCGGTCTTCAGTTGCTGCGTGTGCGGAAACGGCGCGCGGAAAAAATTTCTACTGTTGGCGTTCAGGGTACTTTACACGGCCTCATCGCGCGCCTATGATGCCAAGAGTTTTTGCGAACAAGAAATTGTTCTGTCGTCCAGCCAAGACAAATAATCATCCGTAGCGGCCTGCGCCAAAGTCCTATGGAACCAAGCGAGCAGTGGGGAGAATCATGCGGCCAAAGAAGACTATTCTGTGTGTTGACGACAACGAACAATCACTTTCCATCCGAAAGCTCATGCTGGAGACGCGCGGTTACCGCGTGGTGGCCTGCACCAACAGCGCGCATGCACTGGAAGTTTTCCGCCGCGGCGGCGTGGACCTGGTCCTGAGCGACCTCTTGATGCCCGGGCTGGACGGCGCAACGCTGGTGGCCAGGATCAAAGACTCCTCGCCGGAAACCCCGGCCATACTTTTTTCCGGCAAGATCAAGGCTTACGAGAAAGAAACCCGGGCGGACCTGTTCCTCCCCAAGGGAATGTACGCGCCCATGGAGCTGCTGGAGCGCATTCGTTTGTTGCTGGTGAAGAAGCGCGGGCCGAAGCGGACGGTGGAGGTTGCGCCGCAAAGGATTCCAGCCGCTTAGCCGCGTCGCGGACAATGTCGCGCTTTGCCGCTCTTTGACCGGAGCCCGGAAACTCGCCGCTCTGGTAAGATCAAAGAGTCCGTGGCGCCTATCATCCAAGCTGAGAACGTATTCAAAGTCTACCGCATCGGCAAGGTGGACGTACCTGCCTTGCGCGGCGTGAGCCTTGCCGTGGAGAAAGGCGAGTTCGTCAGCATTGTAGGCCCTTCCGGGAGCGGAAAATCCACGCTGTTCTATATTCTGGGCGGACTCACCCGCGCCTCCCAGGGTCGCGTGGTGATTGACGGCGAAGATTTTTCCCAGCTCTCTGACGCGCAGCGGACGGCGTTGCGCAAGCGCAAGATCGGTTTTGTGTTTCAAAAGTTCAATCTGTTGCCCACGCTCAGCGCGCGCGACAACATACAGATTGCGCGCGAAATTTCCGGCCGCAACGGCAAGGACCCGGAATTTTTTGCCAAGGTGACGGAGATGCTGGGCGTCGCCGGCAGGCTCGATCATCGTCCTTCGGAGTTGTCCGGCGGCGAACAGCAGCGCGTAGCACTGGCCCGCGCGCTCATCAATCGCCCGGCGATTGTTCTGGCGGACGAGCCGACCGGCAACCTGGATTCGGAAAATTCCGCCATCGTCCTGAACATGCTGCGTGAAGCCAACCAGAAGTTTGGCCAGACTGTGCTGATGATCACCCACAATCCGGAAGCCGCTGAAGTGGGCGATCGCATCATCCACATGCGCGACGGCCACATCGTCACGCCTGACCAAGATCCGCAATGGTCCAGGCATTAGGGTTTTAGTAGGCTAATTTCCACTTTTGGCCCAGTACCGCGCGTCCCGTCTGCCTGGCGAGAACCTATTAAAATGTTAGTATTTCGTGACCAGCTTTCATCCGAATCCAAATGAAACTGTTTCGCAATGTTCCGAACTTGTGGATGTATCGTTTTCCCCGCAGGCGCAGGCTCCGGGCTGTGCCAGCATTTACAGCATTGTGTGGCCTTGGCATGTTCCTGGCAGCGAGCGCTCCAATAGGTTTCTTCGGGTCTGCTGCGCGCGCACAGCAGACTAGTCCGGCGCCGCCTGTAGTGGTTCAGCCGGGTGCGCCCGGTAAGCCGAGCAAGAGGCTGCCTCCGTCCACAACGGCAAAGCTGCCGCCGCGGTCGCCAGCCGAAGTGGAGTTCATGCAAGGCATGATCATGCATCATTCGCAAGCGGTGGAGATGACGGCGCTGATTTCGTCGCATTCGGAGAACAAGGACCTGCGTTTGCTGGGGGCGCGCATCAGTAGCTCGCAGTCAGACGAGATCAAGTTTATGCGGCGCTGGTTGGTAGCCCGGGGAGAAACAGTTGCGATGACGAGGGCGATGCCGGAAATGCACGACATGCACATGCCGCACCATGCGATGGCCCTGATGCCCGGCATGCTCACACCGGAACAGATGGAAGCGCTACGGAAGGCGAAGGACGCAGAGTTCGACCAATTGTTCTTGACAGGAATGATTCAGCACCACCAAGGAGCCTTGACCATGGTGAAGGATTTGTTCGACACCGCAGGCGCGGGGCAGGATGCCGAGCTCTTCAACTTCGCGACCGATGTGGACACTGGTCAACGAGCCGAGATCAGGATTATGCAGGCGATGTTAGAGAAAAAAACTCCAGAGGAGAAACAATGAACCGAATGCCCAGGATTGCTTTTTGCGTGATGATCGCCGCGATTTGTTTATTGTTCGGCATGAGCCGGCTGCAGGCCCAGGAGCAGAAGCCTTCCTCCCCGCCGCCGGCGGCTGAGGGACAGAATCCAGATGCTGCCGAGGCCGCTCCTGTGCTGCCGCCGGGCATGACGGGGTCTGACGTAAACGATCCGCGCGCGAAGCTCGCGCCCGGCCTCTATGACGCAGGCGAAGCATCCATGGGCATGAAGCATCTTAAGCTGGTCAGGAAGCCAGACGCATTTCAACTCGGGACCGGCGACCCTGATGATCCCAAGGTGCAGAAGACGCTGGGTCAGCTTGGCATGAGCAACACCGCGAAGGTCCCGAAGCGGATGCAGATGTTGCGCGCCCAGCTGGCTTTCGCGAACTCTGATTTGGCCTTCCAGGGCAACCACCTGTTTCAAGGCAATTTTTATGGCGTGAACATCTATGACATTTCCAAGCCGGCCGGAGCAACGCTACTCACTTCACTGGTGTGTCCTGGCGGGCAGGGAGATGTATCGGTTTATAAGAACCTGTTGTTCATGTCGGTAGAAATGCCAAATGGACGCCTGGATTGCGGAACGGCAGGCTTTCCGCCAGACCCGCCTCCTCCGCCGTCCGCATCCACTGAAGACGAAAAAGAAAACAAGCGCCCCGTGCCCTCAGCGCAAAAGGACCGTTTCCGCGGAGTAAGAATCTTCGACATTTCTGACATCAGCAATCCGAAGCAGGTCGCGGCGGTGCAGACCTGCGGCGGGTCCCACACACATACCCTGGTCGTTGATCCGCACGACAAAGACAATGTCTATATCTACGTGTCGGGCACCTCGTTTGTGCGTCAGCCGGAGGAACTGGCCGGATGCTCCGGTGAACAGCCGGACAAAGACCCGAACACGGCGCTGTTCCGAATCGAAGTGATCAAGGTTCCGGTGGCCGCGCCGCAGAACGCCAAAGTGGTGTCCAGCCCGCGGGTCTTTATGGACGCCCGGACGGGAGTGATCAACGCGCTGAGCAGCGGTGGCACGCATGGCCCAAAGGGCCCGGAGAAGCCGAAGGACACGGACCAGTGCCACGACATCACGGTGTATTCGGCGGTGGGGTTGGCGGCGGGCGCCTGCTCGGGAAATGGAATTTTGCTCGACATTAAGGACCCTGTAAATCCCAAGCGTGTGGATGCCGTAAACGATCCTAACTATTCCTACTGGCATTCAGCTTCGTTCTCGAACGATGGAACCAAGGTGGTGTTTACCGACGAATGGGGCGGCGGCTTGGGGCCGCGGTGCCGTGCCAACGACCCCAACAAGTGGGGCGCGGACGCCCTCTTTACCGTGAAGGACGGCAAGCTGAGTTTTCAGAGCTATTACAAGATGCCGGCTGCGCAGGGTGATACGGAGAACTGCGTGGCGCACAACGGCTCGCTGGTTCCCGTCCCAGGCCGCGACATTGAAGCGCAGGCCTGGTACCAGGGCGGCATCTCCATCGTGGACTTTACGGACGCAGCACACCCCATGGAAATTGCCTACTTTGACCGCGGGCCGATCGATGCGAAGGCGCTGGTGCTGGGCGGCGAGTGGTCAGCCTATTGGTACAACGGCCACATTTACGCTTCGGAGATTGCGCGCGGACTGGACGTTTTTGAACTGACGCCAACCAAGTTCTTGACCCAGAACGAAATTGACGCGGCCAAGACCGTCCGGGTCAGTGAGTTGAATGTGCAGAACCAGCAAAAGATCGAGTGGCCGGCAAAATTGGTCGTCGCCAAGGCCTACGTGGACCAATTGTCCCGGTCGCAGGCCCTGCCGCCAGAGAAGATCGCAGCTCTGCACAAAGCAATTCAAAGCGCAGAGAGTTCGCACATGAGCAAGGCTGCGCTGGCGAAGTTAAAGAGCATGGCGCCGTCGTTGACAAAAGACGCCGGTACAGCGAAAAGCCAGGCAGATTCGACACGGCTGCGTGCTTTGGCTGAGATTCTGGAGCATCCATCAACCTAAGTTGAGCTGTTCCGGCGGCGTATAGGGCCGCCGGGCGAAATCCAAACCCTGAGCTTGCCGAAGAGGACGCGCTAGATCCCGCCGCGAGACCCTTGTGGCCGCCGAGCGGCGTGCCTTAGGCGCAGAAGAAATTGTTCATCGGAGACAAGATCTCAAGCGGTTTGTCGCGAAAGCGACAAAAAGGATGGAGGCGCGGGTCGGAATCGAACCGGCGGCGGCCTTTTAGAATCTGTAAGTTGCTGATTATTAACTGTCCTAGATGGCCAACATGTCCACGATGTCCGGATTCCTAGCACAAATTAGCACAATTCTCGGCAACGGTTATGACACGGTTGTAGGGCACAAGGTGATGCCCTATCCTTTTGACCCATGAAAGAACCTTTTGCGACGGTTCGTGTCGATCTAATGCGCAAAGCGCTCACGGCTTTCTATGCGTCCGCACAGAAACAGAAGTACAAACGTGGGTGGTCAACCAAGGCGGGCGAAGCGGCACGCGGCGCGGTGAGCGGGGAATACTGGCTAACACAATTTGCTTATGAGAAGCGATGCCACGCATTCCGCAACATGATGAAAAACGGCGTGCCAAAACTGCTCCAGAGATGGGTTCTACCCGATGGAACGCTCGATGACGTTCTCATTGCGGCTGTGGCAATTGCTCCATTGCGAGGCGACGGAAAATTTCGCATAAAGGAGTTTCTTTCAGCCGTTGCAAAAACCCCCAATTAGTAGAGTGTGGCAAATTTGACACATTTCTGAGAATTAATGTTTGTGTAAAGAAATGAGCTACGGAGGGCTATTTAGAAAGCACTGCCAACATTCAGCCCCCGCCCCCACCTATCCACGCATTCGCTTGCTACACAATGCCCGCGCCATCACGTTTGCGGCCCATCTAGCGAGCCGCGCAAAAGTCACGCTGGAGTACCAGCGGCGTTTTTTTCCACCTCTTCCCGCCCCGTATTAAACTTGATTGCGAGTGGATATTGCGAACCAAAAGAAAGCCGTGATCCACCTCGCCTTCGAGGTGTATCACTTCCGTTGCTACCGCCGCTTATACGGCAACAGCCGGTTGACCCCGGTCGCCCGACAAGCAGTTATCTACTCTCTTCTCCTGCACGAGCGCGTGCTGCTTGGCTTTTTCAGCGAGCCGTTGCCCACCCGGAAAACAGACGATTGTTGGATGGGAGATTTCATAACAGACAACAACATTCGGAAAAAGCTAACTCCTTCTGCTTCAGCAAAGGCTATGGTCGTTGAACTGCACAAACGCCTCGCCCACTTCACACGAACGCGATGGGAGAGAACACCCGCCCCGACAATGGGGTTTTACGCAAAATATTTTGATGAGATTGAAAGGCTCATCAATGAGTTCCAGGCGGCGCTCCCTGTCGACATTCGACAGGTCTTCATCAACAAGTTGGATTCGTTCGCCAAGAGCGAACCCTGTACGGCATAGCTACCCATAAACCGCCCCTTCCTCGCTGTCCTTTTGTACGCACCACAAAATCACAGAACGAACGGGAGAGAAGAAAACTTGTTTTCTCTCCCCGTGTGATGTGATGGGTCAGTTTGTACGCTGTACGCTCTCTTATAGTGGCGTACGCGCTCACCCGGCCATAATAACCGCCTGTCCCGAGTCTGCCTGGAGCCGAGCGCGTGCCTTGGCTATCCAGGTTGTGCCCCGGTTGATATTGAGCGCCGCTAACTGTTCCTGTAGCTTCCTAACTGGCAGAGCTGGACTCGCCCGGATGACCGCCTCCGCCGCATCGTCCTTGCCGTCCTTGTTCCCCTTGAAGCCTTTGCGCCCTTGGAGCGTGACGGGGCGAGTCTCGGGGTCACCTACCATGTGCAACCGGCAATCCGGCGTGCATGTGACCTCAAAGTCTTTGGACTCAAAGTCACGTTGTTTCAGGTTGGACAGGAATGACGCGGACTCATACGGCTTGCTCGGATCTTGAAGCTTGGTGCCCCACGCGCAAGCGAGAAACGCTCCTAAGTCCCCACTACCGCGCATCGCATTCTCCAGGGTCATCACCTCCCCGGCGTCCTTGGGTGAGTGGTGCAGCATGACAACAGACTCCGCGCCCGCACGTAGTAGCGCGAAGATGCTGTCCGCGAAGGTCCGGGCATCTTGCGAGCTGCTCTCATCACCCTCAAAAAATCTGACGGCGGTGTCCAGGATGACAACGGAGCCGGGCAACGCTTCCTCTAGCGCCGGGTCATTCAGCTTAAGCGTGCCGTCCGCACTGAGTGTGCGATAAAACAGCGTATCGCCCACGTAGTCTATTAGGCCAATCTTCTTGAGCCGGTCCGTAAACGGGCCAAGCGAAACCTCCGGGCACAAATACAAGACACGCTCCGGCTTCCTTACTACCTCGAAGTGGTCAAAGAGCTTTTCTCCAGATACAAGCGCGTGAGTCACGTTAAGGGCTATGAGGCTCTTTCTTTCGCGTACCGGCCCGGCAATCGCGGTCACGCCTTCGCGCTGCAAGAAATCTTTAATCAGGAACGTGATGGGCGGCGCGTTGAGCGCGTCTTCCTTGCTGTGAAACAGTTCGCGCCAATCCGTGACCTTCTTTTCCTCGGGCCGGCTTCCGCCAATGACCGCGATAGGCTCCGGCTCGGGCAGGGTAAACTTACAGGCGTTTGTGATGAGCCTCTCTAGCTCTTCATCGTCCAATGGCGGTTGCATCCGCTCGTTAATATTAAGAGCGCGGGTACGGATTTCTTCGTCCGTAAGCCCGGCGGCGCGTGCCTTGCCGAGTAGCCTTATCATGTTCTCGTTGCGCCACTCGGTTATAGGCGCATTGTCATCCCGGACAGTGTGCTCGTCATCGGGTTTAGCGCGGAGCGCCCGCACCCGAGTAGGGACCGGCGCTATGGGCTTGTCCCACAACACGGCATACGGCTCTCCGCTGTCCGGGTGAACGCTTCCCGCCGCCATAACGTGCCCCTTGATTCCGCGCACGTCCCCCTTACACCCGCCCAACTCCCACCCGCCCACGGACGGGATAGGCTCGCCGTAATAGAGCTGGACGGCAAACTCCGGGCGGCGGCCCGTGCGTACCGCGAAAGTTTCCGGGATGTCATGGGCGCTTAGAAACTCGCGGAGGTGCGCTTCATCGCGGACGCCGTGGTCAATGTCCAGCACGGTAAGGCCGCTAGGTCCGGGCGCTATCCCTACATTCGCATTCGGGTAGCGCGTCCACCATTCGCGGACCTTCACCTCATCTTCGGACGCGTTCTTATAGCCTCCGGTCTCCATCGGGACCTTTCCGCGACACGGAAAGACGTGCCAACCGCGAGCGATACACGAGAGGGCAATTTGTAAAAAACTACTCACGGGCCGCGCGCTCCCAAAGTTCATCGGCATTGCCCAACCACTGACTCACACTCTCCGTACCCCCGCCCGCGCCGTGTGCCATTTGCCAATGTGTATTACGCGGACCATCACCAAAAAGCGCGGGGTGTGGTGATTCATACATTCTTTGTGCGTCATATAGGTCCTGGTGCTTGGCTATCAGCGCCTCAAGATTCCTTTCGCAAACCCGCACGGCTATTTTGTGTGAGCCGTGGCACTCGCTATGACCACAGGGGATTGTGACGAAGAAATCAAAACCTGTGTGCTGTGATGCGAGCGTCCAATTCCAGCCCGCGAGAGTGAAGAAACGCGCCCATCTTAGTCTTAGCCACATAGTCAACACCTTTCTGCCGGTTATCTTGGTGGGATTGCCTTTAAAGCCGGTTTAGAAATCCTCCAGGTCTTTGGGCTTTCGCCCTAACACCTCTTCCACTGTAAGGCCGCGCGGTACTCCCGGCAATCTCCGCGTAGCTAACGCGGATTCCACCGCCTCTTGCGCCCATGTTTCCGGGCTGAATCCCATTTCTCGGACACCGTGAGAGGCCCGCTCTAATTCCGTGTACAGCTCATCGGGCAAAGTGATAGTGATTTGCCGCATTAGACCTTCCTTCAAAAATCCCCGGCTCTCATACTCCCTAAAAAGAAACATGGGAGCCGGGTCCTAGAGGAAAATGTCAGATCACGCCCACGGCTGAGGACCCGAACAAAGGGTTGCGAGGACCGTGAGCGTCCCGCTGACTCGGGGTAAAATCTCCCTCGCCAAAATCGTTTACAGAATGCCAACCACCTCGGCAAAGCTCTGCGGGTGACGGAGCGCAACATCGGCCCTCAAGTCCGCAAGGAATCCGAATTGCAGGTTGTCACCGATGAATCTTTCCTGCAAAATGCGAATCCGTAAGCGGGTCCGAATGCCGAACATGAGTTGGGTGAAGTCGCCCACAATGGACTCACTCGCAACGCTTGACGAGCCGTGAGTTTGGTTGACGGGAACGGACGTGGTGGACAGGAATGGGATGTTCTGGAGCAAGTCCGGCTTACGCATCGGCTGTCCCAACGTGTCTTTGAGTTTCGCCGCCTTGGTGAGTGTCCGGGGTGCCATGATTGCCGCCGTTGGCATCTGTGCGTTAGCCGCAAGCAGCGCTTGGACGGCATCCACGAACGGGTCAAAGTTCGTCAAGGCCGCGCCATTGGTCCCCATGTCAACGCTACCCACATTGCTTGTCCCGCTGATCCCGCGAGGTTGCGGTGCGGTGCCGGTGCCAAAGAGTCCAACACGGTCCAGCTCAACCGCGAAAGCGCCGGCGAAACAGGACAAGATGGCCTCATTGATGTTGACAGAATCGTCAAGCAATTCCTGAGACACCTTCACCAATACGGCGAGCGATTGCGGCTTGAATTGCACCCGCTCAAAAGTTGGGTCCGCGAGTGCTACAGCGCCGGCCTCACTCCGCCATGCCGGGGTTGGGTCCGCTGAAATGCGGGCAATGTTTGTGGTTTCTGATTCGATTGGGACAGTCAACGCACCGGCTTGAATGCAAACCGTTTTGGAACGCATCAAGTCAATGAGTCCGGGGAGCAAATTGACCGGCACGGTCACATCCCCCGCACCAACGCCGCCCGCCTCTGACAAGGCCGCCTGAATCTCGGGGTTGCCGCTTGGCGAGACCATGCTTTTAACGAAGTCGCCAAAGCCAAAGCCGAGCGCGGCTCCGGGCGGCACCGCCGATGCAAAGCTCTGGTTATTTTTGAGCACCGGGACCGCGTGCCCGCGCTCATCACGCCAACACTCAAAAGCCCCGTTGTCATTGTTTGCTGCCCCGCCGCTGAGGACCATCCCTTTCGGGAACTGACGGGCGAGCGTGTTTTTTGCTTCGATTGGGTCAATCTTCTCATTCAACTTTTTGACTTCCGTCATGTGCTGATCGAAGATGACAGTTTCTTGTGCGGTCATTTCGCGCTTTGCACCTTCGGCACGCGCAAGGATAGCGTCCGCCGCTTGCAATGCTTGATGCCGCTCTTTTCGCATTTCAAACAAGTTCATAAAGATCCTTTTCGTTTTTTGAGATGTTTCGCGTCTCGTTTTCCGGCAATGCGGTTTGCTAACGCGAGTGGCCTGTAGCCTTCCCTACAGGCAGCTCATTTAAACTTGGTGAGGGGCAGTGTCATGTGTTGTCTGCCCCCATGCCGGGCCGGTGAAGGCCGGGCAAACTCAAAATCTTGGGCGCGTGTCCTCCAGCGAGTAGAGGCGCTCCAGGAACGGCGCGGAATCGTCGTATGCGTGCACCTCGGGCGTGATGCAATACTCCAGGACAAACCGCGCGAGAATCGGGACGGGGACGCGCGATTTTTTGCCCCGTGCAATCCCGGCTAATTCCTTCCGCGCTATTTCATTGTTCAAATACATAACTTTTCCCCCTTGGCTCTTCCGCGCTCAAATTGGGCTAGAATAAAAACAGCCCTAGTGTGATACGTTCGCTCGTGTCCATCTTGGCTACCCGGCGTCGTTGGGCCGCAATCCCTTCGACGCCCTTTTTCGGTTTAACTAATTCCGCCCTCTCCGATTTCTCTCAACTCGTCATAAATGTTTGGCATACGCTTCCTGACAAACTGAAGCGCCTCTTCGCCCGTAAGCCCGGACTCTTTAGCCTCTTGGTTTGCGCGTGCCTTCGCTTCCTCACGCCACGTTGCCCTGCATTCTTCCTTTGTAAGTTCGTCTCGGTTCATATCACTCCCCTATTGTCTCGGTTTCTAATTCGCTACTTTCTTGAATCCGCCTCTAGCTTGCTGATTACGTGCCGCCAACAAGCGCCCCTCGGCCTCGGGTCCGGCCATGAACGGCCACACAAAAGCTACTCGCTTCTGTTCTGACTTATCCGCGTCTGGATCTTCCTGGATAAACAGCACGCCCAAAAAGAGGGGCTTATCCAGAGCCATAACCCTTTCGACAAAAACGCCGATTTCCTCTGGTTTAGGTAGCGCGATTGTTTCCGCGAGCACATGCGCCTTGCCTTTCGTCTCCGGCTGACAGAACACAAGACCGGCGGAGGCATGATTCTTGTTTAGGCCCGCACCTTCCATCTCGTTTCTCAGCCGGTCAAACAGCTCCATAGTCCGCGCCATTGCTTCCATCTTGGACAGCAACCGATTTTGAATAGTGCGCGGGAGTGCTGATTTAAATTTCCGGCGCACGACCTGAGTCTTCGTCATTGTGGCGTCCAGTGGGTTTGCGGATTTTCTTCTGCTCAGTCTCATAGGCAAAAGCAGCATATCCCTAAGCGGCTCCGATTGTCAACTAGTATCGTATTAGTCCTACTTACCTTTAAGTGGAACTACTAAGACATGAGCAATATGGATCACAAGCGCGCCCGCGTCAACACCTAATTTCCGACACATTCCGGATTTGTGCTAATTCACAAAATGGCGCGGTTGCAAAGCCTTATGACGGCGAGCGTTGCGCGGGAGTGACGTGGGTTCAATTATTTTTGTTTGTGAGGTTTCCTTGACTCGTTCGCCCCGGCGAGAAGTGCAAACTGGAGATGTGAGTTGTCTAAAATGCCCTTTTCGACTACAGAAGGGTTGCAATTTTCGGATAGCGGGGAGTACGGTATGCGGCTTAGAGTGCCCCGTCCCCGCCCGGCAAAAAGGGAAAAGCAGGCGTGGGCGGAACCATCCAAGGCAATAGTCACCACGCTTCCTTCGCGCTCACAATCGAACGAATGAATAAGTCTACAAAGCAATTTAAGCAGTTCTGCCAGTGCGGGCACCTTCGTGAAGACCATGACCCTAGTTTCCAGAGGTGCGACGGATACGATGAGGGAGAGGTCTTGCCGTCGGTTCCCGAGGGCCAGCCGTACCCGCCAATGCCTGATTGTTCGTGCCGAGAGTTTGTCTCAATGCGGTGGACAGTGGCGGAGAACTCGGGAAACGGAATCGTCATAGAGTCACCGAACAGACAGCACCGAAAACGTGTAGAGCGCCCGGCCAAAATGCCCCGCCAAGAATTCATTGGATGGCTTCAGCCGGAGATGACGCTTTCCGATGCAACCTTGTATGAGATCCTAAAACCGTGGCTTTAGACATTCTCGTCCCGCGTAAGCACCCGTTCCGCGCAGTAGGATGCGATTAGAGCGGCCCGCAATTTTTGGCAGTGGGGTACTAGTGCCTGTTTTTCCACGTTGCGGAAACAAGCGCGTCAAGCCGGTCTTGCCGTTTCTCGTCAGCGGAAGATTTCTGGAAGTTTTGCCCGAGTGCGGGCGGCGGTTAAATTCGTTTGGGCATTGAGGCATTGAGGCGGGAGTCCAAGCAGGAGTTATGAGCAAACGGCTTTGCATTTTCGGCACTCACCACGAATTCCAAGTGGACTCACCGATGGACGCTAGATTCAATCAGTTTCTCCGTGCACTAATCGCAGATCATAAGGTAGATACCATACTTGAAGAGGCGTCCGGCTTGCCGCCGAAATCTTGCGTGGAGTTGCTGGCCGATGGCCTTAGTATTCGTTGGGCGAACATGGATCTTACGGCCGAAGAGCGGAAACTGATACCCGATGCGGCTTTGAAAAGCGTATATTGCGATACGTTTCAAGATTTATCGTTACACACATTACGCGAGAAGGCGTGGGTAGAGAAAATCATATCGGATACAAAGCTCAATTCAGGCCTGCTAATCGTGGGCCTTTGCCACGTATTTAGCTTTAGCGAAAAGCTGTTGAAACTCGGCTTTGAAGTGGAGGTTCACGCTTATAGTCCCAATCGCATATTCAATTGGAGCGGACGCCCCAGAATTTCCGTCTAGGATTTGCTTTTCCACGTGGCGGAGACAAGCGAGTCTAGCCGGTCTTGCCGCCCTTTCACCCATTTTGCGTAATGGCGCTCGGTGGTCTTGATGCTTTCATGCCCGAGCAACTTAGAGACTTCCTCCAGGGGAACGCCGTTTTGCAGCATGTCCACGGCGAACGTGTCCCGGAGCCGGTGGCTTACCATGTTTCCCGCCGACGCAATGCCCGCGTCCCGAAACAGCTTGCGAAAGTCATCTTGCCAATGGCTCACCGCCGTCCGCTCTTCCCCGTTACCCGTCCAGAAAATATAAGTTGTGTTCCCGTTAAGCACTGCAAGCAACTCCCGTGCAACCTCCGGCGGGACTGGTACGGAAACGTGTGTCCCCGTCTTTTGCCTGGAGGTGACCACCCGGTAAAATTTCTTGTCCTGGATTAGCTCATCCCGGCGGAGAGTACAGGCGTCACGGATGGCAAGGCCGGAATTTCTCATCAAGCGGATAAGGGCACGGACGCGCCGCGTCTTGGTGCTATCGGGGAAACTGACCGGCACGGTATCAAGCAACTTTTTGTATTCCTTGTCCGTGAGCGGGAGGGTAGGGGACTCATCCGCTTTGATTGGCGAGAGGCGGGGCACGCGGTCCAACCATTTTGAGTCAAAGCAGAAGCGGAGGAAATTCTTTAGCCGGGCCTGGACCATCTGCCGGGTATTGGATGACGGGTACAGCTCTTCCCATTCCGCTTGATAGTCAATGACCAATTCGCGCGTCAGCCCGGAAAGTGTGAAGACACCCCGGCGCTCCGCGAAGGCCCGGAGCCTGTCCAGCTCGCGGGCGTACTTGTTGAGCACGTCCGGCGTGATGCCTTGGTTTTTCTTGTCGGCTTTGAATATCTCCACCGCCTCGGCTATCGGCTTGGACCCGTCCGGTGCCGTGGCCGGCGCGCGTCCGGTTAGTTGGTCCTCAAGATCCCGCTTGATCTGTTCGGCCTCGCCCCAAGAACGGGTGCCGGCCATGCGGCGGTGTTGCTTCCCGCCTTGGCTCCAGCGGAGATGTTTGCGGCACCGGCACCGCTTTTCAAACTCGTCCCCCACGTACTTACAATCGGCGGCGTGACGGACGAAGATGGTAATTAGTGGTGTGGCGTGCATGGCATCTCCCGCTTTCAGGATGACCCTAGCACAAAATTAACACAAAGGCTAGACTGTTTTGGAGCCGCCCTTTGCTAAACGCGCATTTATTGGGGTTTTACAGCTTTGATTTTGGAGGCGCGGGTCGGAATCGAACCGACGCATAAAGGTTTTGCAGACCTCTCCCTTACCACTTGGGTACCGCGCCTAATCTACAACCTGCATGGAACAGGCCTGACAGCATAACCCCTCGCAGGGGCGAGGGGGCAACCAAAAAGTTTAGGTTTTGGAGCGGGAGACGGGAGTTGAACCCGCGACTTCGACCTTGGCAAGGTCGCACTCTACCACTGAGTTACTCCCGCTCAAATGCCAGATGTCATTATATCGTGCAGAAAATGAAGGGGTCAATTCGCACGCAATTTACCACCTTCCGGGGCACTTGGAGCGCAACGACAGTCCCGATGAACAGCCGCCGCGAGGGACGTGCGTCGCCGAACGGCCCGCCCCTTGAGCAGACTCCATTGAGGCGAATCCGACGGCCGCTAGCGGCTTGGATCGCAACGACAGTCCCGACGAGCAACTGGCGCGAGTGGCCGGGCAGTCGGCTTCCGAAGCTGATACCGCCGGCGCGAATCTGACGGTAGTCAGCAGTCTGTGTCGCTGAGACAGTCCCGACGAATTGGAAGGGCTGCCAAGCAAGTTTAACGACGGACGCCCCTGCTTTCCGACAAGAATCCTGCGCAGGAAGTCCATCAAGCTTACAAGCGGTTTGGAGCGAAGCGACAAAGATCCTCCTGAGCACCCAACGCCGCGAGGCCCGTGTGGCGCCGAGCGGCTTGCATCAGGAGCAGAAGGCATGTTGCTCACAGAACGGCTCATAAGCGGTTTGGAGCGAAGCGACATAAAGTTACGAAGCCCTCACTAATTCCGGGCCGGGCAGGACCGCGTCCAATTTCTCCACGGCTTCTTTGAGGGAGGCGAGCCCTTCGAAGCCTTTGGCGGAAGGTCCTAGCTCGGCCGCCAGCTGATTGGCCAACTTGATCGTAACTCGAATGCGGTCTTCCACCAGCAGCGCCCGCAAAGCGCGGGAATCGCCTTCCAGCCAGGTCTGGACCTGCCAGCCCGTTTGGCGCACGCGATTGACGGCATCGCGAAAATCCGTAAGGACTTGGCGGTCCACCATGCCTGCGCTTAAGAGACTTTCCAGCCGGTTAAGTTCGCCCGTGACCCGGGCCACCTGTCTGGATACCTGATCGCTAAAGGCCTTGTCGGCCTCTTTAATTCCGTTCTCGTTCATGCCTTACCCCGGAAGTGCACTGTACTTGTAGCGCTACTGTACTACGACTGCCGGCCCGGAAGAAGTGACGATGGTAACCATTTGGTAGTATTTCCCTGAGGTTCTTATGGTCCGTGAAGCGGTAATCGTTGACGCCGTGCGCACCCCGCTGGGGCGGCGAGATGGCATGCTAAAAGGCTGGCACCCGGTGGACCTTCTGGCGCACACGCTGAGTGGTTTGGTGCAGCGCAACAAGCTTGATCCCGCACTGGTTGACGATGTGATCGCCGGCTGCGTGATGCAGGTGGGCGAGCAGGCGGCGAACATCGCGCGCAACGCGGTCCTGGCCGCCGGTTTTCCCGAATCGGTACCCGCCACCACGGTGGACCGCCAATGCGGCTCCAGCCAGCAAGCCGTCCACTTCGCGGCGCAAGGAGTCATCGCCGGCAGCTATGACGTGGCCATCGCCTGTGGCGTGGAGAGTATGACCCGCGTGCCCATGGGATCGTCCGCGGCGTCGGGCCCGGGCAAACCGTTTGGCGATGTTATGCGGCGGCGCTACAACAACGCGCCATTCAACCAGGGCATCAGCGCGGAGATGATGGCTGAGCGCTGGAAGCTCGACCGCGAGAGTCTGGACCGCTACAGCCTGGAGAGCCATCGGCGAGCAGCCCGCGCCAGCGACGAAGGGTTTTTCTGTCGCGAGATTCTCCCCACGCCCGTCCAGACTGAAAGTGGCCCCAAGAACGTTACTCGCGACGAAGGCATCCGCGCTGAGGCCACGCTGGAAAAGATGGCGACCCTCAAGACCGTCTTCAAACCTGACGGCGTGATCACCGCGGCCAACTCTTCCCAGATCACCGATGGCGCGGCCGCCGTGCTGGTCATGGAACGCGCTATGGCGGAACGCATGGGCTTGAAGCCGCTGGCCCGCTTTGTGGCCTTTGCTCTGGCGGGCGAAGATCCGGTACTGATGCTTAGCGCCCCGATTCCCGCTACGCGCCGCATATTGGAGAAGTCAGGCTTGAAGCTGGAAGCCATGGACCGAATTGAAATCAATGAAGCGTTCGCCAGCGTGGTGCTGGCCTGGCAAAAGGAAACTCAGGCTGACTTATCGCGAGTGAACGCGAACGGCGGCGCCATCGCCCTGGGGCATCCCCTGGGCGCGAGCGGCGCGCGGCTGATGTCCACGCTGGTCCACGAGTTGGTCCGCAGCGGCGGGCGTTACGGACTCCAGACGATGTGTGAAGGCGGCGGCATGGCCAACGCTACCATCATCGAAAGGCTGTCTTAAATGGCTATCCTTGGTGGATGCGGAGAAGGGAAGCAAAGTTGGCGCGAAAAACGTTGGTAACA
Organism: Terriglobia bacterium; assembly: GCA_020072815.1. NCBI lineage: Bacteria > Pseudomonadati > Acidobacteriota > Terriglobia > Terriglobia bacterium. The sequence continues at coordinate 74,676 of JAIQGE010000011.1, forward strand.
GGCGTAACCAGGAAGGCACTTTTCTTGTTTCCGCTGCCGCCGGATGACCTTAATATAAGGACCAGCGTCTAACCGTAAGAAAGCAGATTTTTGCCGTGTGGACTGTTGTCAGCGTGAAGCCCGAAGAAACGCAACTGGTGGCCATGGACCAGCCCTTGCGCAAACGCTGGAGTCTCTCCGTGCTGGGCTCAGCAGCCGCGCACATCGCAGCCCTGTTGGTCCTCTGCTGGCCGGTTGCGCCGGTCTTCGTCAAGCCTAACGTCATCGCCCGCGGAGAGGGTGGCACGTCCACGCCGGTCTCTATCGCGCTGTACCTGCCGGCGGACACGCAAATTGTTTCGCAGTCGCAGCCGCCGCTGCTGTCTCTGCCGGTGATGACCCGGCAACAGCAATTGGCCAAGTTGCGCGCCAAGAAACGAACCAATCTTCTGGAAGAACAACGAGCGGCCAACGCGGACGAAGCCGGCTCCAAACAAGGCTCGGAACTGGATGGCCCGGCCTTTGGCGACGAAGTGATTCCTGCCCTGGTGCAGACATTTCCCGATCCCAAAATCCAGCGCAGTGAAATTCCCAGCGGAGTGCAGGGAGACGTGGTGGTGGAGATCACTATTGATGCCCAGGGCAACGTGGTGGAAGAGAGACTGCTGAAGGGAATTGGCTACGGAATTGATGAACGAGTCATTGCCGCCGTGCGCGGCTGGAGATTCCGTCCAGCCACCCGAAACGGGGTGCCCATTCCGTCCAAGCATGACGTCCTTTACCACTTCCCCAGTTAACAAGGTTGAATCAGGCGCGATGAGTAGCTTTGAAACCGCTTCTATCGCCAGGCGAATAAAAAGCCAAACTCCAATAGGATATTCCACTACTAGGCATAGTTTGCGCGCCTTGCGGCCAATCTAGGTTTGTCTACTGCGCGAACCTCAAGGCACGGCTAAGCAGCTAGATTAGATCTCTGCACCAGGAAATGACCATCGCTGTGCGATATTGTTCCGCTTCGCGCCTGTTCTCAATTGAACACAGGCACCCTAGTTAGGATGGGGCGAAGCTTTAACCTCTGTAGCCTTCCGTGCAAGAGCATTCCTGCCCGCTGAATCGGCGATTGCCTTGTGGAAAAGCATCCACGTCCTGCACTTACAAGAGCTGAAACGTCCTAATGTTTCTAACATTAGGCGTTGGCAGGAGCACAGGATCTATGCATGAAATATGCGGTTAAGGTGCATAGCCGAGCTTCATGCGCCAGCCCGAAAAGACAGGATGGAACACTTCTTTAGTTCAAACAACCCTATTGGTTAATAAGAATAAAAAAAGCATCTTCCCAACGTAATACTATCTATGTTGCAGGATACATGAGCGTGGACCATGTCCCCGGATAGATATTTGGTAGTGGGCTAGTTTAACCGCGAGGGTAATTAAAGAAAATCACCAGCAACTTCAATTCATCTTGCCAGGCTGCGCATTCCGCTGATAGCATTGCACGCGGAAGGAGCTATATGGATACGCAACAGATACTGTCAGAGTTAGAAGCAGAACGGGACCGTTTGGAGCAAGCAATTACTGCCCTAAAGGGATCCCTGAGTGGCCGTCGCGGAGCGGGACCCGCGGGCCGGGGCAGGCGCGGCCGTCGCCGCTTGAGTGCAGCAGCAAAACGGCGCATTTCGGAAATGATGAAAAAGCGCTGGGCGGAACGCAAGCGTGCGATGAAAGCAGCGTAAAGCAACAGCAAGATCAAAGGTATAAAGGGGGCCGCTGAAAGCAGCGGCCCTCTTTATTTCCCGGGGCTGCATTCCTGCCGGGTTTGCGATTCTGCCCAGGTGTGATTGAATACCCGCATGGTCCGGTGTCTCTTTCTGCTGTTCACTGCAGCGCTCATCTGCACGGCCGCTCAAGGCCAGGACAACTACGAAATACAAGTCTATGGCGCCGACACGGTTGAGCCCCGTTCCACCATGGTTGAGTTTCACACCAACTTTGCCGCGCAAGGCAGCAAGACGGCCGCAAACGGTGTTGCGCCCACCAACCACGCCATTCATGAAACTATTGAAATCACCCAGGGGTTCAATGACTGGTTTGAAACCGGGTTCTACATCTTTACCAGCGCTCGCTCCGGCGACGGCTGGGACTGGGTGGGCGATCACGTTCGTCCGCGCTTCCGCATCCCCGAGAAATGGAAGTGGCCGGTAGGGCTGAGCCTGTCCAATGAGATCGGCTATCAGCGGCGGAAGTTCTCGCAAGACACGTGGACGTGGGAGATGCGTCCCATCGTGGACAAGAAGCTGGGACGGTGGTACTTCTCGTTCAATCCCACCTTTGACAAGTCTTTGCACGGCGACAATTCCGGCAAAGGCTTTGAATTCTCACCCAACGCCAAGGTCTCTTACGATTTCTCCAAGCGCGTGAGCGGCGGCCTGGAATATTACGGCGCCATGGGCCCGGTCAGCAGTGTTGATCCGCTGGCGGAACAGCAACAGCAGTTTTTCCCGTCGGTGGACCTCAATGTCTCCCCCGACTGGGAACTCAACTTCGGGGTGGGCTGGGGCGTGACCCGTTCCACCGATCATCTCATCGTCAAAGCCATCGTCGGACGGCGGTTCAACTGGAAGAAGAAAGCGGATTCTTCGCGATAACCGGATGCGGCGAACTATAATCTGCGCTGGTTGATATCGAACCGAGGTGCAGATGCTTCGCACAATCCTTCTGCTCTGCCTTGCCTTAGGAATGACTGTGGACGTTTACTGCCAGGACCGCGCTTACGGACGCTCCGTTGTGATGACGGACCGGGGCATCGTCGCCACCAGCCATTATCTTGCCTCGCAGGCCGGTGCGCAGGTGCTGGCGAAAGGCGGTTCGGCCATGGACGCCGCCATCGCCGCCAATGCGCTGCTGGGCGTCACCGAACCGATGATGAACGGAATCGGCGGCGACCTGTTCCTGATTTACTGGGACGCAAAAGCGGGAAAACTCTACGGGCTGAACGCCAGCGGCTGGGCGCCGGCCAAGCTCACGCCGCAGTACCTGGCGCGCGAAGGTTTCAAGGCCATGCCGCGCGAAGGAATCCACAGCGTGACCGTTCCGGGCACTGTGGAAGGTTGGAGCCAGGCCCACAAGCGTTTTGGACGCTTGCCCTGGAAAGACCTTTTCACTGCGGCTATCTATTACGCCGATCATGGCTACGCCGTGCCGGAGATCATCCACGACTATTGGGTTGACGGCGAAGCCAAGATGCAGAAGACGGAAGAAGCGCGGCGCGTGTTTCTTTCCGGCGGGAAAGCTCCGCAGCTCGGCGCCAGGTTTTCCAATCCTGATCTGGGGAAAGCGCTGCGCTTGATCGCCCAGCAGGGTCGCGACGCATTTTACAAAGGCGAGATTGCTAACGCCATCGTCATTACGTCTACTGCGTTTGGCGGGACCATGCGCCTGGAAGACCTGAGCGAGTTTTCCGCCGAGTGGGTGGAACCTATTTCCATTGATTACCGTGGCTGGACCGTCTACGAACTTCCTCCCAACGGCCAGGGCATGGCCGCGCTGGAGATGCTGAACATCATGGGCACGTTCGCGCCCGACAGCGCCGGGCCGCAAAGCACAGCGGAGCTCCACAAGAAGATTGAAGCCATGAAGCTGGCCTACGCGGACCTCTATCGCTACAACGCTGATCCGCGTTTCGCCAAAGTCCCCGTCAAAGGCTTGCTGTCCAAGGAATACGCGGCGCAGCGGGCGTCGCAGATCAACCCGGACAACGCCGACTGCAATCCAGGGACGGGAAGTCCCGCCACCAGCGACACCATCTATCTTGCTGCCGTGGACAAAGAAGGCAACATCGCTTCGCTGATCCAGAGCAACTATTCGGCGTTTGGTTCCGGCGTGGTGGTAAAGGGAATGGGGTTTGCTCTGCAGAACCGCGGGGCGTTGTTTGTGCTGGACCCCAATCATCCCAACGTTCTCCAGCCGCGCAAGCGGCCGTTCCACACCATTATTCCCGCGTTCATGCAGCGCGGCGACGAGCGCATCGGCTTTGGCATCATGGGCGGCGCCAACCAGCCGCTGGCCCACGCGCAATTTGTTTCCAACTTGGTGGACTACGGCATGAACCTGCAGGGCGCGCTGGAAGCTCCGCGCTTCACGGTGGCCGGCAACAACGTGACTTGCGACATCGTGATCGAGTCCCGCGTGAAACCCGAGGTGCTCGACGCCCTTCGCGCCAAGGGCCATAACTTGATCGTCCGCAAGGAATACACTTCGTTGATGGGACGCGGCCAGGCGGTCATGCACAACGCAAAGACCGGGATGAACTCTGCTGGCTCTGATCCTCGTTCTGACGGCGTCGCCGAGCCTGAGCCGTTGCCTTGATCACACGTGTTCTTCAATGGAGGAGATCATCGGCAGCAAGAGCACCGGCTCGCGCATAAACTCAAAACGGTTGATGGCCGCCACCGCGCGGTTCACCGTGGTTTCGTCCGTCGGTTCCAGCGTGATGACGAACGACAGCCGGTCTTTGCGCATGTGCGGTTCCTGGATGACGGAGTCAATATTAATTCCTTGGTCGGCGATGGCCTGGGCTACGCGCGCCAGAATGCCCGGAGCGTCATTCACCGCCAGCCGCAGAAACCAGCGCATGGGATGCAACCGCGCTGACGGACGCAGCGGCTTGGCGTCGTTGAATCCCAGCAGCGCGCTGGGCGCGGTCTGGCCCTTTGCGATCTGCTGGGCGATTTGCAGCACGTCAGACAGCACGGCGGTCCCGGTGGCATCGCCGCCTGCGCCGCGCCCGTAGAGCATTTGCGTTCCCACGCGTTCGCCCGCAATGAAGATGGCGTTGTTGGCGCCGTCAACTTTGGCCAGCATGGAGTCGCGCGGTTCCAGCCACGGCTGCACGGCGATGTGCAGCCCGTCTTTTGTAAGCTCCGCGGACGCCACCAGGCGGATGGTCGAATTCAACCGGTGCGCGTAGTGCAAGTCCGTCGCGGTGATCTGCCGGATGCCGGTCACCGGAATCTCCGCGAGATTGATGCTGTGGCCAAAGGCGATGCGCGCCAGAATCGCGATCTTATCGCGCGCGTCCCAGCCATCAATGTCCAGGCCGGCTTCGGCTTCCGCGTAGCCTGCGGCTTGCGCTTGTTCCAGGGCCGCGGCAAAATCCATGCCGCGCAGCTCCATCTGCGTCAGGATGTAATTACACGTGCCGTTGACGATGCCGTAGATCGCCGTGATGCGGTCCGCTGCCAGCGCTTCTGAGACGGCGCGGATGACCGGAACGCCGCCGGCCACGCTGGCTTCAATGCCGATGGGCAAATTCTTCCGCCGCGCCAGCGCAAACAATTCTTCGCCATGCAGCGCGATCAGCGCTTTGTTCGCGGTGACCACGGCTTTGCCGTTCTCCAACGCCGCCCGCACAACGTCATAGGCCGTGGTGGTTCCGCCCACGGCTTCGACGACGATATCAACATCGTCAGCGGTGACCACCTGCCGCCAGTCGGCGACGATGGCCACGCCGTTCGCGCCGGTCTCGGCGCCGCGCGGCGTTTTGCGGCTGATGCGGGTCACCACCACGGAAACGCCGTTGGTGCGGCGACGAATCTCCTCGGCGTGGCTGGCCAGGATTTCCGCTGTCGCCTTGCCCACCGTGCCGTAGCCGACAATGCCCACGCGCACTTGCTCTCCGCGCGGCAAGGCTGCGTTGGCCGGCTTGGCTTCCGCTGTTGACGTTTCAGTTCCCCGCATAGATCTGCTCCAATGTCCTGATCACCGCAGCCGACGTCGCGTCCATGGGGCCGTAAATGCTCTTCACCCGGTCGCTCAGCATGTACTCCACGTCTTTCAGCATGTGTCCGGTCAGCACCAGCACGACCGTTTCATTTGGCTTCACAAATCCTGACTTCAGCAGCTTCTTCAACCCGGCCAGCGTCGCGGCCGACGCCGGCTCGCAGCCCACGCCTTCCGCGCCCAAGTCGGCTTTGGCTTGCGCGATTTCCTTTTCCGTCACGTCTTCGCACGCGCCGCCGGTGGTCTTGAGCACGGCAACGGCTTTGCGCCAGGACGCCGGGTTGCCGATGCGGATCGCCGTGGCGCGCGTCTCGGCGTTCACGCGGACCAGCGCCGTGCCGCCGTTTTCGCGCATCGAACGCACCAGCGGGTTCGCGCCTGCGGCCTGGATGATGGAAATCTTCGGCAACGTGCTGACCAAGCCCAACTGGTGCAGCTCCAGGAAGCCTTTGCCCAGGGCTGAGCTGTTGGCCAGGTTGCCGCCGGGGACGATCACGTGATCGGGGACCCGCCAATCCAGTTGCTCCATCATTTCAAAGGCCACGGTCTTTTGTCCTTCCAGCCGGTACGGGTTCATCGAATTCAAAAGATACGCGGGGAAGTTCGCAACCACGTCATGCAGCACCTTGAGGCAGCCGTCAAAATCTGTGTGCAGTTGCAGCACATGCGCGCCGTATTCAAGGGCCTGCGCCAGCTTGCCGGAAGTAACCTGGCCCGCGGGCAGCAGCACGATGCTCTTCATCCCTGCCCGCGCCGCGTAGGCCGCAACCGACGCCGACGTGTTTCCCGTGGATGCGCAGCACACCACGGAGAAGCCTTCCGCCCGCGCCATGCTGATCGCCGCTGAAATTCCCGTGTCCTTGAATGAGCCCGTGGGATTCATGCCTTGATGCTTCACCATCAGGTTGGGAAGGTGCAGGTCGCTCGCGCATTTTGTCAGCCGCAGCAGCGGCGTGTTGCCTTCACACATGGTGACAATGTGCCTGCCGTCCACCTGCGGCAGCAGCTCGCGGAAGCGCCAGACGCCGCTGCGGTCTTCAGGAAGCGGGGAGGCGCGGCGCTCACGCCAGATCTCGCGCAGCCGCAATCCAAACTCGCGTGACGCGCCTTCCCATTCGGGATAGATCACTTCCAGCAGTTCTGAGCATTGGCGGCAGCGGAACATTCGGTCAGCGCTGGTTTGCACCACGCCGCAATGCACACAGCGCAGAGCGTGCGTTGCAGCTTGCGAATTCACAGCGGCCGGGTTGGCAGCAGAAATATTCATCGGGCTCCTGAAATCATTGTTTTCCCAAGACTGCCGCGTTGGGCCGCAGGCAGACCGGCACGGCGAAGTCCACTTTGGAGCAGAACTCCTCGTGCACCGCGCGGACCACGTCCGCGGCGGCCGGAGCTCCCACGGCAAAACAAATGCTGAGTTCGCTGGCGCCCTGGGCCACGGCGATCACGCTGACCTCGCGCTTGGCCACAGCGGAGAAGACGCGCCCCAAAATTCCGCACGTGCCTTTCATGGATTCGCCCAGCACGGCGACGACCGCCGCGTCAGTGTTGACCTCCACCGGAAGCAGCACGCCTTGCTCCAGCTCGATGCGGAAGATGGTTTTGATCAGCTTGAGCACGCGCGCGCCGTCTTCCGGACGCAGCACCAGCCCCAGCGCGTGTTCGGGCGACGACTGCGTGGCAAAAAGCACTTCAATCTGTTCCTGGCCAACCCGCAGGAAGAGGCGTCCCCACAGCTCCACCGGATGCACGTCGCGCCGCGTGACCAGGGTGATCAGCGTTGCGTTCTTGACGCAGGTCACCGACTTCACCGGTGAAGTCACCGGCGAAACCGTGTTGGTGATCTTGGTGCCCGGCGCCTCCGGGCGAAAAGAGTTTTTGATCCACACTGGAATGCCCGCGTCGGCGGCGGGGTACGCCGCTTTGGGATGAATGACCTTGGCGCCGTAGTAGGCCAGTTCAATGGCCTCGGCAAAGCTGATCTCGGGCAATGTAGAGGCGTCCGGGCAGATGCGCGGATCGGCGGTGAGCACGCCGTCAACGTCCGTCCAAATCCAGACTTCGTCGGCGCCCGCGGCCGCGCCGATGATGGTGGCGGAATAGTCTGAGCCGCCGCGTCCCAGCGTAGTCGTGCGGCCCTCGCGGTTGGCGCCGCTGTATCCGGCAACCACCGGTGACGCTCCGCGATCAAGGATCGGCAGCAGTGCGGACTTGCAATTGCTACGCGTGGCTTCCATGTCCGGCGCTGCGTTGCCAAAGTTGCTATCGGTGGCGATCACGCGCTCCGCCGCAACAAACTCCGCCGGGCTCCCGGTCTGCTGCAAATAGTTGGCTAGGGCCCACGCGGTGATGCGCTCGCCCAGCGCTACCAGCGAGTCTGCCGTCTGTGCGGAGATGTCCGTGCGCAAAGCCAGCAGAGCGCGGCTGGAGTTTTGCAACTGCTCAACCACCTGGGCGAGAAACTCAGCGGCGGCCGGCGCGGAGCCGTTGAACAGGTCCGCGATCAGTTCGCGGTGCACGGCTTCAAATTTCTTCAAGTTGGCATCCGTGGCCGCAGTGTCGCCCTGGCGGGCGGCGTCAATGGTCTTAAAGATCAGGTCGGTGACGCCGGACATGGCGGAAACCACCACGACGATGCGGTCCTGCTGCGCCGCCTTGCTCACGATCTGCGCGCACTGGCGGACGCGCGCCGCGTTGCCCACGGACGTGCCGCCAAACTTCATCACGATCAAACGCTTGCTGCTCATTCCCTGCTCCCTGACTTCTCTCGCGCAATGCCAGCGGTCTTGCCCACCGGCACCGGCTCGCGCGTGACCCAGGCGCCGTGGTTGTCGGCGGAGGTCGAGCGCGCCTCGGTCTGCATTCCTTCTTCCGCAAAAAGTTCCTGCAACCCTTCCGCGATTTCATTTTCGTTGCGAGTCACAAAACCAATCACTGATGAACCGGAGCCGCTGATGGCCACGCCCAGCAGTCCTTCATACCGGAATTGCAAGCATCGCTCAATTCCAGGGACCAGCTTCTGCCGGTAGGGCTGGTGCAGCTTGTCATGAAAGAGTTCCGGGAAGAGATCAAAATTTCCGGAGAAGCAGGTCGCGGCCAGCAGAGCAGTGCGCTGCAACGTATGCAGCACATCTTCGCGGACGTACGCCTGCGGCAGCGCCTGGCGCGCCTCGTGCGTCGGCACGGTTGCCGATGGCGTCACCACCACCAGGCGTATGCTTTCAGGAAAATCAGTCTTCAACGCGACCGCTTTCTCCACGTTGTTTGACAAAGCCAGCACCAGGCCGCCATGGTAAGCTGCGGCCGCGTTGTCAATGTGTCCTTCAATCTCGTTCGCCCAGCGCAAGATGTCTTCCGCGGCGGCGTCCTTGCCGGAGTAACGCGCGCCCAGCAACAGGCCGGCAATCACCGCGGCGGCGCTGCTGCCCAGACCCACGCTGATGGGAATCTCGCTCTCCACCAGTACGTGTCCGGCGGGAGGCGGCGCGTCCAGCTCGGCCGCGGCAAAGCGCAGCGCATGCAGAATCAAATTGGAGTCGTCAACGGGGAAGCGGTCAGGAGTTTGCCCGCGATATTTCAAGGTGAGCTGGTCGCCCTGGCCGGGCGCAAACAGGGCGTTTAGGTACAGCTTCAGCGCCAGCCCGCCGCAATCGAAGGCGCACCCCAGGTTGGCTGACGTCGCCGGTACCACAGCGCGCCAGCCGTAACCACCTTCAGGACCGAGTTGGTTTCTTAAGGTCATTTTTCTCGTCTTACTGATTTCCGATCCTTCTTTCCGGGCTCGCGAATTGCTTTTTCCTTCCGCGTGCTTCCCGATCACGGCGATCACGTGCGATCACGGCGATCTCGGCGATGGGCGCGCTCCGCGCGGCCCCCTGCTCCCCACTTCATCCCCAAATCTAAAGGACTTACGCCATTCATCCCCGGCGATGATTTTTTGCCTCCCCAATAAAGCGAAAAACCCACTCGCTCTGGGGGCGAGTGGGTCAGGAACTTATGATTGCTTCAGTTCTTATTTCACCGGCTCGCCAGAATATCGCATGCATGTAGTTGTCCCTGTGCTTGTGCCTGTTGTGCACGTGGGCATAGCCATCGCGATGTTCTGGGTGCGGTACATCAGGCACGACTATAGCGTTGCTGGGCGGTGGGAGTCAAGGGAAAGCTTGACGTCGGCGACCCGGCGAATCCGCAGCACCATGGCGCAATCCCTTTTCTTTTCATGATCTTGGATGGCGGCTCCGCGCCTGGCGTGGAGCCTGCCAGGGACGACTGCATGCTCGGTTAGCTAGCCGGTTTGCCTGTTCAAATTAAGCATCTTTAATAACATCCGCTCGCTCGTTAGACGGCGGCCGGCATGACGGCCTCGATGCCACGCAATTTTTGAACCTCCGCGACCATCTCATTTGGTTAACACTTCTCTCTCGCAGACCGTCTTGTGCCCCAAGAAGTGCAGCCTTCGAAAGGGAAGTGTGAAGACAATGAAATCCTCTCTACCCGTTTCTTTGCGCATGTCGTCCATTCTTCTTGTTGTGTTGGGTCTGCTGACGTTCGCTGGTTCACACCAGCCGCCGTTGCGCGCGCAAAGTGCGGCGCCTGACCCCAGTCTTACCGTGCATGAATGGGGTACCTTTACTTCCATCGCGGGCACAGACGGGCAGGCGGTGGAGTGGCTGCCGCTTACCGGGTCCACTGACCTCCCCGGGTTCGTCGAACACTTTCGCAATACCGGATTCAAGCAGGGACTTTGGGGAACGGTGCGCATGGAAACGCCGGTCCTCTATTTCTACACGCCCCGCGATTTGACCGTGTCCGTGCAGGTGGCGTTTGCCAAGGGCCTGATCACGGAGTGGTACCCGCACGCCAGCCAGGTCAAGCAGGAAGCAGCCATCTATGATGCGTCCCTTCTTCAGAAGCGTGGCGACGGGAGTATCTCCTGGGATTCCGTGAGGCTGCAGCCGGGGAACAACGTGGTGTTCCCGCGCGAAACCCGCGACAATGGCAATCACTACTACGCGGCGCGCGAGACCGGCGCAACACCGCTGCGCGTGCAGACTCCGGCCGGTGACCAGCATGAAAAGTTTCTGTTCTATCGCGGTGTCTCGGTTTTTTCTGTACCCGTGGCCGCCACATTCGCCGCCGACGGCAAATTGCTGGTCAAGAACCTGACCAAAGCGGAGATCCCCGGCGTGATTCTCTTTGAGCGTCGCGGAGAAAAAGTGGGCTACCGTATCAGCGGCAGCTTGCACAATGAGGTCGCGGTGGCCCCGCCGGAGCTGACCTCAACCGTGGAGTCGCTCTACGGCGACCTGGAAGAAATCCTGGTGGCCCGCGGCCTCTACCGCGACGAGGCCCACGCCATGCTGGAAACCTGGCGCAATTCCTGGTTTGAAGAAGGCAGCCGCGTGTTCTACATTGTGCCGCCGGGGTTCGTGGACTCCATTCTCCCTTTGTCCATCCATCCCGCGCCGGCGCAGACCGTGCGCCTCTTCGTCGGGCGGCTGGAAGTTGTGAGTCCCGCAACCGAAAAAGCCGTGCGTACCGCTCTGGCCAAGCATGATGAGGTGACGCTGGGAAAGTACAGCCGCTTCCTCGAACCGATCATGGCCATGATCCGGGCCAAGGACAATGCGCAAGCCAGACAACTGGGCATCGCGAACGCCCGCGCGGTCCGGTAGGAGCCTGTCCCTCAAGATCCAGGAGATGAGAAAGATGAGTCTTGACAGTCTCCCCATTCATCTATAATTTCTACCTATGCGAATTCTTTGCCAGGAGATGTGTATGTGTTGCCGCTGTCAGGCGACATCCATTTCTCTGGCCAATGAAGCCGCTACCTAAAAAGCAATCATTCAAGTTTAGGAAGGGCCTATCGCCAGAAAAAGCGATGGGCCTTTTGCTTTTTGCGGTGAAGTTGCAAGGCTTAGATCGCAACGCTAGCAGGGCTGGAAAGTGGGAGCCATGGGTACACAGATCGCAGCGGTGAACGAGAGCGCAAAAGAAAGCAAGGCGCAGCGCGCCGAGCGTCTCAAGCAGGAGAAGAATCCCTGGGAGTGCCTGGAGGAAATCCGCAGCTTCGCTCGCGGCGGGTACACGGACATCCCTGAAAGCTGGATCAAGACTTACTTCCGCTGGTGGGGCGTGTACACGCAGGGCGACGGCGCCGGCGTGCTCGGCGGCGCGGGCGGCGAAGGCAAGGCTCTGCCATATTTCATGCTGCGTATCCGGCTGGGCAGCGGAATCATAAGCGCGCGCCAACTTCGCGCGATTGCAGGCCTGTCAGAAAAGTACGCGCGCGGTTCCGCTGACATCACCGTCCGCCAGAACATACAGCTCCACTGGATCACCATCCAGGACCTGCCGGACGTCCTGCAGGGGCTCTTTGAAGCCGGCATCACTTCCTTGGCGACTTGCGGCGACGTCACGCGCAACATTACCGGCTGCCCGCTGGCCGGACTGGACGCGCACGAACTGTGCGACGCTTCGCCGCTGGTGGCGCAAGCCGAGAAACTGCTCGTCGGCAACGCGGATTACTACAACCTGCCGCGCAAATACAAAATCAGCATCAGCGGCTGCCGCGACTGGTGCGCCTATCCCGAGATCAACGATCTGGCGTTCACGCCCGCCGTGCGTGAAGTGAACGGCCAGCGCGAAGTGGGATTCTCGGTGCGCGTTGCCGGCGGACTTTCCACGGACCCGCACCTGGCCGTGCGGTTGAACGCCTTCGTCGCCTGGGACCAGGTGGTTCCCGTCGCCCAGGCGGTAAGCGGGCTTTTCCGCGACGCCGCGCCGCTGCGCGAGAATCGCGAACGCGCGCGCCTCAAGTTCTTGTTCCTGAATCATGGCTGGACGGCGGAAAGCTTCCTGGCGGAAGTGGAGCGGCGTCTGGGGTTCAATCTTGCTCCTGCCGTGCCGGAGGAAATTCCCGCGGACATTTTCCGCGACCACGCGGGCGTTCATCCGCAGAAGCAGCCGGGGTTGTTCTACGTGGGCGCGGCTGTGCTGCGCGGCCGGATTTCGCCGGAACAAATGCGCGCGGCAGCCGCTCTCGCCGAGAAATACGGCACCGGCGATCTGCGCACCACCATCACCCAGAACCTGGTGATCGTGAACATCCCCAAAGCGCAGACGGCGGCGGTGGTGGTGGGACTGGAGTCCGCCGGCTTACATGTGACGGCGTCGCCCTTCTGGCGCGGCGCGGTGGCGTGCACCGGCACTGAGTTTTGCAAACTGGCCATTACGGAAACCAAGTCTTTCACCCGCTGGCTGGTGGAAGAGATGGAAGACCGCCTGCCGGTCTTCGACCAGCCGTTAAAGCTCAACGTGACCGGCTGCCCCAACAGTTGCGGGCAGCATCGCATCGCTGACATTGGTTTGGAGGGCAAGAAACTCAAAGTCAACGGCCGCATGGCCGACGCCTACTATTTCTGCCTGGGCGGGGCGGTGGGCGAGTACGCGGGGTTCGGGCGTCCGGTGGGCTATCGCTGCCCGGCTGCCGAGGTTCCCGACGCGATTGAACGTCTGCTGCGCGAATATCTGGAGCGCCGCCGTGCGGGCGAAAACCTGCGGCAGTTTTTCGCGCGCCATTCTGAAGAGCAGCTGCGCACGTTTCTTGCCGGACAGGCGTTGGCCCCGGTGCCGCGCGATCCTGCGCCCGGTCGCGTGCCCCACGGGGCGGAAGGGTAAGGCAGACCATGGCTCTCTATCCGATTTTTCTCAAACTCGAAGGGCGCAAAGTACTGATCGTGGGCGGCGGCGCCATCGCTGAAGAAAAGCTGGAAGGCGTGCTGCGCTCGGCGACGGACGTCACCGTGGTTTCGCCGCGCGTTTCTTCGCGCATACAGCGCTGGGCCCGACAGGGACTGCTCAAACTCGTAATGCAGGAATACCATCGAGGCATGGCTGCGGACTATTTTCTGGTGATCGCCGCCACGGAAGTGGAAGCCGTGAACCGGGCAGTCTACGAAGACGCGCAGCAAGCCGGCGCGCTGGGCAACGCCGTGGACGATCCCGCTTACTGCGATTTTTACTCGCCCTCAGTGGTGAGCCGCGGCCCGTTTCAGATTGCCATATCCACCGGCGGACACAGCCCAGCGCTGGCCCAGCAAGTGCGAAAAAAGCTGGAGCAGCAATACGGCCCGGAGTTCGGGCCCTGGACGGAGTGGCTGGGACGCATGCGTTCCACCCTGCGCAGCGTGCTGCCGCCGGGGGAACGCCGCAAGCAATTGCTGCATCTTATAGCGTTGTGCAAACCGAAGTCCGCTTTGCAGCAGGACCTGAATTTCGGAGGTGAATAAAATGACCCAACATCAGAAGAACCTGGAAGCCAAGATCAGAGAAGCCCTGAAAGAGCACCAGCATGAAGGGCTGCACATGATCGGCGGCGTGGACCAACTGGTGCACCGCCTGGTCAATGCCGTGGAAGATTGGCTGGAAGAAGAGCGCACCACCGGTCGCAAGAGCGCCTAGCGCTCAAGCAGGCGCGCGGAGAAAACGCGCGTGGAGAAAACGCGCGGAGAAATTGCGCGCAGCGAAGCGCGCGGAGAAGACCGCGCAGGGAACTGCGCGGAGAAAGCGCGCGCGGGAAACCGCGCGAAGAATAAATGACCGGCAAAGTACATTTCGTCGGCGCCGGGCCCGGCCCGGCTGACCTGCTCACCGGGCGGGCCGTCGCTGCCCTGCGCGCCGCTGACGTTGTGCTGCATGACGACCTGGTCACCCCCGAGGTGCTCGGCTTGGCGGGGGATTCCGCGCGCATCATCAACGTGGGCAAGCGCTGTGGCCGCCGGGGCGCGAGCACGACGCAAGACCAGATCAACGCTCTGATGATCTGGCACGCGCGCCGGGGAAAGGCCGTGGTCCGCCTCAAGTCCGGGGACCCCGCGGTCTTCGGACGCCTGGGCGAAGAACTGGACGCGCTGCGCCGCGCCGGCGTGTCTGTCGAGATTGTTCCCGGCGTAACGGCGGCGTCCGCTGCGGCCGCAGCTGCGGGCATCACGCTGACGGACCGCAACGCCGCGTCGTCGCTGGTGGTGACCACGGCGCACAACATCCGCGGTGAAAAGCTGCGTGCCGGCGGGTTCGATCCTGCACGGACCACCTTCGCCGTGTACATGCCGGGCCCGGATTACAACAAGACCGCCCGCGAGCTAATGGAGGCCGGCGTGGACGCCAACACCCCGTGCCTGCTGCTCTCCAGCGCAGGTCGCGCGGGCGAGCAAAAATGCTTCATGGTTTTGTTGGACCTGCCTTTTGCAACCGGCGTGGCGGCGCCGGCAGTGTTGATTGTGGGCGAAGTGGCACGACGCGTTTCCGATGAAACGGGCCAAGAGGCTGCTGATCTCTTCGGCGTTGCATCAACGATTTTCAACAAGCGCCGGGACCCCGCGATCCATCGCACCCTGGTTCCATTGCAGTCGTAGCCGCGACCGCTGCCCTTATTCGATATCGGCTACCTTGCCTTTTATGAAAATGATTTTCAGTTTTGGCTGGCTGTAGTTGTAAATCAGCTTCAAGTTTGCGCCCTTTGCCTGGGATGTCGGCTTTCCGCAAGCGGCTTCTACTTGGTCAACGGTCTGCCCAACCTCAGGGTTGCAGGCCGACGCCGGATCATCCGGTTGCTGGTCCTGGCCGCCACCTTGCTGGGCCTGCCCGCCGCCGTTGCCCTGTCCGCCGCCGCCGTTGCCCTGGTTGTCGTTACCTTGTTGCCCTTGGTTGTTTCCGCCGTCGCCTTGTTGGTCCCCGCCACCCTGTTTGAACACCGTGGCGATGGTATCTTCCACCTGGGACACGTTCTCCGGCTTGAGGTCCTTGAAGTGGAAGACAATTTCGCCTTTGTACGGATTCTGCTGGTCGCCGGCCTGCTTGCAGGTGATGATGGAGAACTTGACCTCGCCCTTGCCCTCGTCCACTTCCAGCTTGACGGGGTAGACGGTGTCTCCGGTGGTCACCACATCCATCGGTTGTTGCGCGGCTTGATCGCCGACTTTCGAGCTGCCCGCCCCGATCACTCCTCCAACTTTGGGGACGTGTGACAACCACCCGCCCGCTTTGGCGATTTTTTCGCCATTGCACGCGGTGCTGGGCGTCTTGAGCTTGCCGTCCGTGTAGTGGTTGGTGCACTTGGCAATCGTGGTGCCGGTCGAGCTGACGGGAAGAATGCGCATGCCGCCCACATTGCTTTGCGCCACCAGAGCGCTGTCTGGGTTGCCGACATGGCAGCCGTCTGTGCCCCGGGCATACTTATACACTGCCTCCAGTTGGTCCTTCACCGTCTGCGCTTGAAGCTTGGAAACGGTGATGGCCAGGGCGAAGATCAGGGTGAGTGTGCAAATGCAGCGGAAGAGATTCTTGCTCATCATCAGGCTACTCCTTTTGCGGGCTTAAGGTTGCCGTCGGAAGTTTTGTTTCGCGCGCCGCAATGGTTGCGGTCGCCAGTCTTGATTCATTTTCGTTGGTTCATTCGGAACTGCCACCTCCCCGACGCGAACAGAGCCAAAGCAGCGATTTGTACGCAGCGGACGCCGGCCCTTTGGTTCATCGGGCACCTATAGATCACAAGAGTTGCCGTCGAGTTATTTTGGGGTCCCCAAATCAGCGGGTTCGTTTCGCCGCCGTACTGCTGCGGGTTCGCGGCCCGGACCGCACAACCCTCCGCCAGTTCCTGATTCACAGCCACCCGCGCAGCCAGCCGCCCGGCCAACTGCGAGGCCACTCTATTCGATGTCCGCAACCTTGCCGTTCACGATGGTGATCTTGAGTTTCGGCTGGTTGTAAAAATAAAGCAGCTTGGTGGCCCCTCTAGACTGGGTCGCTGGCGGTCCACAAGCCGCTACCACCTGCTCCACGGTTTGTCCGACTTCAACGTTGCAGGTGGAAGCCGGCGTCTGATTGTCAGGCGGCTGCTGATCTTCGCCTTGCGGCGGATTGTTGCCTGGCTGTCCCCCGGTCGCGTTGCCGTCCTGCCCTTGTTGTTGCTCCGGCTGCTGGCTGGCGGTGTCCGGCGCGAAGACTTCGGCAATCTTGTCTTCCACCTGGGGCACGCCGGTGCTTTTCAGCGTGTCCTTGGGGAACTCAATCACCACTTGTCCCACGTAAATAGCTGCCTGGCCGGGATCTCCGGCGCAATAGGCAAACCCCACCTTGACCTCGTCCTTGTTTACTTCAATCTTGGTGGGATACACCTTGTCACCTTTTTCCAGCGTGACCTGGGCCTGTTTGGTGGCGGCGAGGTAGTAACTGCATTTGAAGCCGGTCCTGGTGATGGCGCCGTTTCTGTAGTGGGCCGCGCACAGCGTGGACGACGAAGGCTGGGGCAGCGCGCCGATGCCGGCCTTCTGCAGCGTCATCCCCGTCTCAGGGTTGGTCACCGTGCAGCCGCCCCGGGAGGTGAATTTGCCGG
Organism: Terriglobia bacterium; assembly: GCA_020072815.1. Lineage (NCBI taxonomy): Bacteria > Pseudomonadati > Acidobacteriota > Terriglobia > Terriglobia bacterium. The sequence goes on from JAIQGE010000011.1 coordinate 91,828, forward strand.
CCGGATATTGCGCTTGCAGTTGTTCCAGCAGCGAAGGCGAGGCCGCCGCGTCCTGGGCGTGAAGCGGAGTGATGGCCATCGCCCCAACCAGCGTCAGGGCGATGGCTTTAATGCAGCGAAAAAAGTTCTTGGTCATCGGTGTTGTTTTGTTCTCTATGGGCCCGTTATTGCCCGGCGTTTTCAATTACCCCGGTCCAGGCTTGCCTTTGATTACTTCCTGCTCTTCCGAGTCGGCGTCCTTTTGCACGTTTTCCAAATCGGCTTCAGCTGCCGCGTCCGCTGCGGGAGCCGGCACCTCGCCTCCGATGGTCCCGGTGTCCGGCGCCTTGGGCAGACCGTTCTTGCCGGAATTGTCGGCCAGCGTTTTCAGACCGGTATCCAGCTTCTGCCGGAACTGATTGTGCATTTCCTGCAGTTCGCCCACTTCCACCGCCGAATTCGTGCTTGTGGGGCAATCGCCTTTTTTGCTGCTGACTACACTTACGCCGACTTTATTGTCGCCGTCGGGGTCAGTCCCGGTGCGCAGCAGGACGTCGCCGGCGGTAACCGCGCATTCGTCGCCGCTATCGGTCACCAGGTCAAGGTTGGTGGACACGATGAACACTTTCTGGTTGGGATCAAGCGCGGCCGGGACTTCCTGCGGCTGATCGTTCCCTCCGCCTCCCTGAGGCGCCGACTGTGCTTGGGCCGACGCTGCGGCTTGCGGTTGCTGTGCCGCTGCGCGCTCCGCGTCAAGCTGGCGTTTCACCTCGTCGGCGATCATCTGCTTGACTTCCGGAGTAAGGGCGACCTGGCCGCCACCGCCACCGCCGCCACCATCGTCCGAACCCGCGGCCGCTTGTGCACCAGCAGCTGCTTCAGCGCGCGCTTCATACGCTGCCTTCAGATTCTCGGCCAGCAGAAAGTCGGTCAGCCAGAGTGACGCGCTGGCGTAAACCGGATAGGGAGTGAAGTAATAGCCGTAATATCCGTACCACGGGCTTCCGCCCCATCCCCAGCCGTAGTACACCGGTGAGTACCAGGGGTTGTAGGCCCATCCATAAAATGCGGGACGATAGTAGAACGCCGGAGCGTAGCCGTAGTAGGGGTGACCGTGCCAGTAGTACGAGCGGTAGGCGTAGGCATAACGCCGTCCGCCATAGACGTAGGTGCGTTGGACATAAACGCGTCCGCCGCGCCGCAGATAGGCGCGCTCAGAGTAGCCCCGGCCTCGCCCGTAGCCGACTACGCGGCGACCATTGTGGTTGGCCTCAAAGCGCCTGCCGCCACGCACATCGCGACGGACCACCATCCCATTGCGTCCGTGGATTTCGCGTACGCGTCCACCACGGTCCGTGCCCACGCGCCGGCCGCTGACTTCGTGGAAATTGCGGACTGGCTCGTGCCGAACATTGGCGCCCACGCGATTGTTGTTGCCCACGCGATTGTTGTTGCCAACACGATTGTTATTGCCAACGCGATTGTTGGTGTTGCCGACGCGATTATTGGTGTTGCCGACGCGATTATTGGTGTTGCCGACGCGATTATTGGTGTTGCCAACGCGATTATTGGTGTTGCCCACGCGATTGTTGGTGTTGCCAACGCGATTGTTGACGGTATTGCCGCGGCCGTTGTTCGCGGTGTTCTTGCCTTTACCGATATTCGCGTTGCCAGTTCCCGGTCGTCCTGAGTTGACGCTGCCGCCACTCGGTCTGCCAACGGAACCGCCGCTTGGTCTGCCAACGTTGCCACTCGGCCGGCCGGTGTTGGCTGGCCTGCCCGCATTGCTGGGGCGGGACGTGCTGGGATGCGATTGCGCCGCTGGTCTGCTGGGGGCCCTGGGTGCAGGCGCCGAAGGTTTGTGCTTGTCATCGCCCCACGATGGGGACGAGACCGCAACCAAAAGTAGAAGGACGCTAAGACAAATCTGCCAACCACCAAAAATTCTCTGCTTCAATTGCATGCGGGCCTCCTGGGCTGCATCCGGAATTTGACGTATTTAGGATATACCGATTGCGTAATTTGCTCTCCAAACTAAAGTTTGCATTGACAAGACATACCGCGACCGCCATCAGCGCGCACGCGGAAAAATCTTGCGCACCAGCGGCTCTGGGGGTGGACTTGTCTTTTGGCGTGATTACACGCTAACGGGGCCCAGGATTTTACGCGTGCTTTGAGGAGATTGGGCAGCATCCATGAATGCCCATCCGCAAACTTGCGTCGCGGCAAGCTTGCGCATCCGATGAAACACACGGAATCCATTACCTGAGATGAACGGAAGCCAGGCAGGCGGGGACAAACAACTCCCAGCCTTCCACAATATGCGCAAAGTATCCTACATGTTACAACTGTTTGTAAATAAAGATTTGATAAGTTTGCTGCAAGATTCTGCTGCGAATCCCGCGAAAACCGGCTGTTCCGGACGTCCGGCGCGCCTGTCGCCTTAGAATCGGGAACTAAGGTGCCTCTAAAATCAGCCGCCGGCGATGGATGGCACCAGGGTCACTTCGTCGCCATCGGCGAACTTGTAGTCTTTGGCCAGGAAGCGGATGTCTTCATCGTTCACGTAAATGTTCAGGAAGCGCCGGACTTGGCCCTGTTCGTCCCGCAGGTGAGGCTTAAGCTCCGGGAAGCGCTGGCCCAGGGCATCGAGCAATTCGCTGAGGTTGGCGGCGTTGGCCGCAAAGTGGTCGAGTCCCTCGGTGTGGCGACGAAAGGCCGATGGGATGGAAACGGTCACGCTCATCGCCCACCTCCCGCGGCCGCCACGTCGGGGTCCCCAACACGAGTTCCGCGTGACGGGACGTTGACGCCCGCCAGCTTCTGCTCCAGGTATTCTTCAAACGCCGCCAGCTTGGGTGCGATCGGCTCGGAGGCTTCGTAGCGCCCGGCCAGAGCATCGGTGGTCTTGAGGCCGTTGCCGGTGATGCATAGGACGGTGGTTTCCTCCGGCTTGATGCGCCCTTGCGCGTAGAGCTTGCGCGCCGATGCCACGGTGACTCCGCCTGCTGTCTCGGTGAATATGCCTTCGCTTTCGGCAAGCAGCGCGATGCCGTCCACAATCTCCGCGTCGCTCGCGTCTTCCGCCCAGCCGCCGCTGCCGGCGATGGTGCGCGCCGCGTAGAATCCGTCCGCCGGGTTGCCGATGGCCAGCGAGCGCGCGATGGTCGCCGGCTTCTGCGGCGTGATCTCATGGCTGCCAGCTTTCACCGCGGTGCTGATGGGGCTGCATCCCGTGGCTTGCGCGCCAAAAAACTTCACGTTCTTCGGCTCTACCAGGCCAAGTTCAATGAGTTCCTTGAAAGCCTTATGGATTTTGGTGATCAACGACCCGCCGGCCATGGGCACGACCACGTTGTCCGGCAGCCGCCAGCCCAGTTGCTCGGCGATTTCATAGCCCACGGTCTTCGATCCTTCCGCGTAGTACGGACGCAGGTTCACGTTGACGAAGCCCCAGCGGTGCTTGTCGGCAATCTGCGAGCACAGGCGGTTCACGTGATCGTAGTTCCCGGCAATGCGCACGATCTGCGCGCCGTAAACTTCCGTTCCCAGGATTTTTGCCGGCTCCAGGTCGGCGGGAATAAACACGCAGGCCTTGAACCCGCCGCGGGCGGCTTGCGCGGCAACAGCGTTGGCCAGGTTGCCGGTGGAAGAGCAACTCACGATCTCGAATCCGAAATGGCGGGCCTGGGTGAGCGCCACGGCGACTACGCGGTCCTTGAAGCTGAGAGTAGGGAAGCAGGACGCGTCATTCTTGAGGTAGAGAGACTTGCTGCGCAGGCTTGTGCCGGAAGATGCTGCGCTGGGGAACGCGTCGCCCAGGTTGGCAGCCTTGACCAGAGGCGTAAAGCCGACGGGAAGCGACGCGTCGTACTGCTCCGGCAGCGGCAGCAGTTCTTTGTAGCGCCACAGGGTGGTGGCGCGCCGGGCAATCACGTCGCGGCTGATCTCTTTCTTGATCGCCGCCAGGTCGTAGACCACCTCCAGCGGGGCGAAACATTTCTGGCAGAAGGAAATCGGCTGGTTGCCCCACAGGGTGTGGCATTCGCGACATCGCAGTTCGTAGCGTTGTCCGCCTGTTTGCGGTTCGTGACGTTGGGTGCTCATAGTTGCTCTTCTCTCAATCTTGCCGCCCAGGGCTCTTGTCTGCGGGCCCTAAAAAGCACAAAACCCGCTTGCCCTGAGGCAGCGGGTTCAAAAATTGCTGAATGAAGCTTTGCTTTATGAACCTTTCTGCCTTGGTGTGGACACACGCATAGCCATGGTGTGACAGCACATGGCCATGTTGGCGACAGGTTGGAACATCAGGTCACTACTATATATAAGGAGAGCGGGAGGAGGCAAGGGGAATTGCCAAAATCGCCGGGATTGCCAAAATTGATAATTGCAAGAAGTCTCGTGCGCTGATCAGCGTCTATCCGCGTGAATCCGCGGCAGGCTCTCGCTTTTCCGATCACCCGATCACCAGATCGCCGGATCACCCGATCCGCCTAGCTGGTCATCAACTCCCTCGCTCTGATCGTCGTTTTGATCACGGCGTTCATCAGCGTGACGCGCAGTCCGCCTTTTTCCAGTTCGATCAAGCCTTCAATGGTGCATCCGGCGGGAGTGGTGACTGCGTCCTTGAGCAGCGCCGGATGGTGCCCGGTTTCCAGCGCCAGTTTGGCGGAACCAAACAGCGTCTGCGCAGCCAGCATGGTCGCCAGCTCGCGTGGCAGGCCCACGCTCACGCCGGCTTCCGCGAGCGACTCCAGAATCACAAACGTGAATGCCGGGCCGCTGGCGGAGAGCGCCGTGATGGCGTCAAAATGTTTTTCGTCCACGATCACCGCGCGGCCCACGCTTTCAAACAGGCGCTTGGCGTTTTCCAGGTGGTCTTTGCGGACGGACTTCCCTGCGCACAGGGCCGTCATGGCCGCTCCCACCATGGCCGGCGTGTTGGGCATGGCGCGGATCACGTGCGCGTCTTTTCCCACCTTCTGCTCAATGAAGCCCGTGGTGGTGGACGCGGCAATGGAGATGAGGAGCGTGTCCGGGCCCAGCACCGGCATGATCTCTTCCAGCAACTGCGCCAAGGCCTGGGGCTTCACCGCCAGCACGATGGTGGGCGCGCCCTGCGCGGCTGCACGGTTGTCCGTGGTCACGGAAACGCCGCCCAGTTCGCGCGAGAGTTCCCGGCGATGCTCTTCATGCTGCACCGTGGCCACGGCTTCGCCCTTGGTGATCAGGCCGTGCTGCAGAAATCCCTGGAGCAGGATGGTGCCCATCTTGCCGCAGCCCAGCACAGCGATCTTCTTTTTTGCAGCCGTGGCGGCAGTCTGGGTCTGGGTCTTGGTTGCCGATGAAGTCATCTGTGTTGGTTTCCTTTCGCGTAGCGCTCACAAAATAGCCCAGTTGGGCGCGCAGGGGCAAGCGCGGAACATCGGCCATAACTGGCTTCAGTCAATGGTCACTTAGGTGCGACGGTAAGCCGCTTCACGATCTCGCCAATCACCGCGTCCGCGCGCGCGGCGATTTGCTGCGGCGTCTGGTCCTGGATGGGATGCTGGACGTAAACCGCGTCTAACCCCGGACGTCCCAGCGCGCCGGCCTGAATCCGCGCCGGCGACATGAACTCCGTGGTGGCCACGGCCACCGCGGGCACTCCCAGATTTTCCAGCCTTACGGTATCGTGCAAACTGCACGTGGTGCACGACCCTCAATCGGCCAGGCCTTCCACCACCGCGTCCATGGCGCGCAGTTGTTCGATGATCTGCGCCGGAGCGTTCTTGGTGTAGGTGGGCTTTTTCAGGCGTACGATTTCCGCAGCTTCGTAACGCGAGCGCAGCAGTTCTTCCAGGCGGTCAAGGAACAGGCTTCCGCCCGGCTTGCTGATGTCCAGCAGTCCGATCTTTTTGCCTTTGAGCGAAGCCAGGCGCGGCGGCGGCGCGGCCGCGGTGGCCACGTTTTCATTTCCCGGATGAACAATGGTTATGGGCATTAGCATCAACCTCTACTTGGGTGGAATCGGATACGTGACCAACTGGCTTCCCGTGGGTCCGGTGGTCCAACTGCCCAGCACGGCGGAAAATTTTCCCGCCGTCCCGCCGGACACCACAATGTGAATGGACTCCGGAGCGCGAAACTTCTGGTAGCACGGTTCGCCCTGCACCATGATCTCACGATAGTGCGCAACCAACTGCGTGCCTTCGCCGTGGTCCGGCGTGGCGTAGTAGCGTTTGGGAATTCCGGTGTTCTCAAAAAGAAATTGGCGGACTTGATTCTTGGTGAAGCCGTCGCGGAACAGAGTCTTTGCATGTTCCGGACACAGTACCACCACAGCTTCATGGTTCATGCAGGCGCGGTAGCTCCACACCGTGGCCAGCGCCTGGCAGATCGCGAACAGCACCACGCTGCCTTTTTGCGCCGTGTGCTCGCTCACGCCGCGGGGAGGCTCAGCGGCGAACAGGCTCAACGCGCTCTGGGTACGCTCGAAGCCGCGGTCCACGTGGAAGGGTTCCCAGGGATTTTCTTCTTCATTTTCCGCGATGCACGATGAAAACTTTCCCGGGTTGCCCAGCGCGGACATGTCAATCCCGTCCGGGCGCGCGCCGCCGATATTCAGCAGAATCAGTTGCAGAGCGCGGCCCAGCGTGCTGTTGGCGCGGGCCACGTTGCTGAAGACGTTTTGCCTGGACCAGAAACCCAGTTCCTGCCGCACCGGGCCGTTGATGACGATGAGCGGCGCGGCAAAATGCGTAGTGGCCTGCACGCCGTGGGCGTTGAAGTTTTCGTCGCACACGGCGCGGACCAGGGGCAGCAGGACGCGCATCAGCTCCGGACGGCATCCGGCCATCACCGCGTTGGCGGCAATTTTTTCGACCGTGGCTTCGCCGTACACGGGAGGCACGCGGGCGACCACGCTCTCCGCCGCCAGCCCGGACGCCTGCACCAGGGCAGCGACTTTGGCTTCCGTCGGCGGGACCACGGGCAGCGCGTCGCCGAATTTCTGAAAGCAGTATTCGTAGGGATCGTCGGTGTCGGCCAAGCTGATTCGGCTGGCTGGCTCGCCGATCCGACGCAAGAGCGGGGCCGCAGTTGCGCCGGTGACTTCCGGCGTTCCGCCCACTGGCTCCGCCGGTTCGTCCGCCGCTGGTTCGCCGCCACCTGGTTCCCCGCCTGGTTCAAGGTGCCGCGAACCGCATCCCGGCTTCCAGGCGGGCACGCCGTCATCCATGGGGGCAATGGATTTTTGGCCCAGGGACGCCGCCAGGGCATTCAGACCCGCTTTGTCCAGGCCCACCAGAGTGCTCTGCACGTTGCCGTTTTCGTCCAGCAGAAACATGGTCGGCACGGACTGAGGATCATAGGCCCGCGTTAGTTTCAGGCCGCGGTCCACGGTCACCGGGTAGCTGATATTTAGTTGTTCCGTGAAGGCCCGCGTGCGTGTCTCATCATCTTGAGAGAGGCCAAGCACCTGTACCGGGCCGGACGCCAGGGAATTCAGGTAAGGCAGCGCGAGCTGGCAGGTGGGGCAGTCGGTCTCAAAAAACACCAGCAGGGCCTTTTTGCCGGGCTGGTATCCGGGCAGGGATAGCAGGTTGGGGCGCTCGTCCATCACTCTGACCATCGCTATGAAAGGTTAACAGAAGCGGGCAGGAGGTATGCGCGCTCCCTGGCAGGTACCGGCCATTGTCATTGAGCAATGGCAAGCTGCGATTTGCCGGTTGCAAGTAGATGAAGGGAAGAGCTTTATGCGCGTAAGCCGTCCACGGACGGCCGCTCCAGGATTGCACTCGGAAAGCCTGGGCAAGCGAGTTTTTGTATATTTTTGGGACATTGCCGAACCACTTGTTAGAGTAGGAACATCTATATCTTTTCAAGGAAAGCACAGTCCCCCTAGGGCGGCCACCCAAAAATTTACAAATAGATTTAGTAGCGGGCGATAGGAGTTTCCCATGGTTAGTCGAGCAGGCCAACGCCAGCTTGCGCGGAAGAGGTTCGCGTTCATTGTTGTCATTGTCATCTTACTAGCTGCTTTTGCCATGGCTGGATGCGGTGGAGGTGGCGCCACCGGCGGTGGAAATACGCCCACGCCAACCCCTACTCCAACTCCGCCCACGCCAACCCCCACGCCATTGCCCGCCGGCACCATTGAACTAAAAGTCCTGGACACCACGGTTTCTCCGGGCGGCATTTATCAATACCAGTTGGGCACCACTGAACCCAAGCCCATCGGGCATGGCAGCACGCGTCCGCAGGTGCCTACCGGACCGGTAGGGCCGGTGCGCGGCACGGCCATCAATGATCCCAGCGGAGTGGCCGCGGGCATCGCGGTGATCAACAGCTCCGGCATCTCCGTTCAACTGGTGGGAGCAAACCTGAATTCCACTTTGGGCACTAACATCGCCTATCCGCTGCTGACCATCTCCATGCCGGTGCTGAATACCGCCACGCCGGGGAGCACCTTTGTCACCAGCTTTGACGTTGCGAACTCTTCCTTCTTTGACGCCAGCAATGCGGCCTACACCACCATTCTTCAGCCGGCCAACGGCTCGCTGACCATTGATCAGGCCGGGCGGCCCTACGTGAGTGACCTGGTTCCTTCAGGCGGTCTGTTGCCTGACCGCACGGTGGTCAAGATTTTTGGCGCCAACTTTACCGCCAACACCCGCGTGGCGATTGAAGACACCACCATCTTCCCCGCTGACACAACTCTGATCAGTTCATCGGAAATTGACGTGAAGATCTGCAACGGCACCATCCCGCCGGCTGCGACGTCCTGCCCCGGCGGCGGCCCGGCGCTGCAGTTGGACGGCGAGCGCGTGCGCGTGCGCGACACCAGCTTCACGCCAACCAGCCAGATTGATTACTACACCTATTTGCGTTCGGACGACGTGGCCGGAACCAGCTCGAACACGCTGGTCACCCAGGTCCATCCTATGTACTCCCGCGTGACGTACACCACGGCCACCATACCGCTGGTGAACACGGGAACGCAGTTTACCGGGATGTCACTGCAGAACACGGCGGCCACCGATGCCACCATCAAGATTGAGCTGCTGAACTCGAGCAACGCCTCGCTGGCGCCGCCGGCAACGTTCTCGTTCATCTTGCCCGGCCTGTCCGGCGCAGCAACCGCGGGAAAGAGGATTACCCGCGACGTGATTGCGGACTGGTTCGGCGGCTCGGTACCCGCTGGCGCTGCCAACGTGAGGATGACTGTGAGTCCGGGCCCGGCGATCCAGGCCCTGGGAATGCTGGGCAACACCAGCACCGGAGTGGTCACGCCGGTGATTCCGCAGTAACAAAACCTTTAAACCACAAAGGACACGAAGGAACACGAAGGTGGCCTTAATTTGACGCAACCACCTTCGTGAACCTTTGTGTCCTTTGTGGTTAGGTCCCTAGGTTTGTGAGCGGCGCCGTTCATACGCCGAGATTTCGGCTTCATGCTTCAGCGTCATGCCGATTTCATCCATGCCTTCCAGCAGGCACATGCGGCGGAAGGGTTCCACGGTAAATTTGGCGAGAAAGCCGTCAGTCGTGGATACTTCGCATCGTTCCAGATCAACTTTCACCATGAGCCGGTCGGCGGACGCGCGGACCATGAGCGATGCGATCTCATCAGGCTTCAGGGCCACGGCCAGCACGCCGTTTTTGGCGCAGTTGTTGGCGAAGATGTCAGCAAACGACGGTGCGATCACCGCGCGGAAGCCGTAGTCGCGCAGCGCCCACACCGCGTGCTCGCGCGACGATCCGCAGCCAAAGTTCTTCCCGGCAAGAAGAATGCTCGCGCCCGCGTACTGCAGGGCGTTGAGCGGGAACGCCGGGTTGGGTTTGCCTGCGGCATCAAAGCGCCAGTCATAGAAAAGGCATTCTCCGTAGCCGGTGCGCCCCGTGCGTTTGAGAAACTGCTTGGGGATGATCTGGTCGGTGTCCACGTTCTCGCGTTCCAGCGGCGCGGCCAGCCCGGTATTTATGGTGAAGCTTTGCATTTCCGTTTTCGCTCCAATCCTAATAGAGAGCGTTCAGGGGACCCAACAGCCACCCACGCCAAACACTCGTCATCCCGACGGCCGTTTATCGAACGCGCGATTTCTTCAGCGCGTGAGTAGGCCGGAGGGACCTTGCGTTTTGATTTTGCTCAGGGCAGCCTCTACGCCTTGTATCGCCAGTTCCTGATGTCCACAAAATGTCCCGCAACAGCGGCCGCGGCGGCCATCGCGGGACTGACCAAGTGGGTGCGACCACCGGCGCCCTGGCGTCCTTCAAAATTGCGGTTGCTGGTGGAAGCGCAACGCTCCCCCGGCTGCAAGCGGTCAGCATTCATACCCAGGCACATGGAGCACCCTGCTTCGCGCCACTCAAAGCCCGCGTCGCGAAAGATCGTGTGCAAACCCTCCAACTCCGCGGCGCGTTTGACTTGCTGCGAGCCGGGCACCACCATGGCCTGGATCCCTTGAAAAACTTTGTAGCCCTTGATGACTCTGGCCGCGGCGCGAATGTCTTCCAGACGCGCGTTGGTGCACGAGCCGATGAATACGCGGTCCACGGGGATTTCTTGAATGCGCGTTCCCGGACGCAGGTCCATGTATTCGAGAGCGCGCAGCATGCCGTTGCGCTCGGAATCGTTGGCGGCGCGGTCCGGGTCGGGGACTTCACCGGTGACCGGCGCGGCCATGCCGGGATTGGTCCCCCAGGTGACGAACGGTGCAATGCGCGCGGCGTTGATTTCCACGGTGGCGTCAAACGTTGCTCCGGGATCAGTCTTCAGCGTTGCCCAATCGGCTTGAGCTTGCTGGAAATCTTTGGGGGCGAAGCGGCGTCCGCGGAGATAGTCAAACGTGGTCTGGTCGGGCGCGATCATCCCGGCGCGCGCTCCGGCTTCAATGCTCATGTTGCAGATGGTCATGCGGGCTTCCATGGACAGCCCGCGGACGGCTTCGCCCGCGTATTCGATCACGTGGCCGGCGCCGCCGTCGGTGCCAATTTGCGCGATGAGCGCCAGGATCAAGTCTTTTGACGTGACCCCGGGTCCAACCCTGCCCGCGAAATTCACCAGCATGGTCTTCGGTTTCTTCTGCACCAGGCATTGCGTGGCCATCACGTGCTCGACTTCCGACGTGCCGATGCCGAAGGCCAGTGCGCCGAATGCGCCGTGCGTGCTGGTGTGGCTGTCACCGCAGACAATGGTCATCCCCGGCTGGGTCAGTCCCAGTTCCGGACCGATCACGTGGACAATGCCTTGCTCCGGCGCTTCCAGATCAAACAGCGGCACGCCGAACTCGCGGCAGTTCTGCCGCAGCGCTTCCACCTGCGTGCGCGCCAGCGGATCTTCAATCACCATGCGGTTGCCGGTAGTGGGGATGTTGTGGTCCACGGTGGCAAAGGTGAGGTCGGGGCGGCGCAGCTTGCGTCCAGCGACGCGCAGGCCTTCAAACGCTTGCGGCGAGGTGACTTCATGGACCAGATGCAAGTCTATATAAAGGATGGTGGAGCCTTCCGGCCCGGCGCAGACGGTGTGGCGGTCCCAGATTTTTTCGAACAGCGTGCGAGCCGGCATCAAAGTCCTCGATCAAACCGCATGATAGGCGAAGCGCCGGTCCAGCCGGGCGGCAAAGGCGCGCTCCACCAGTTTGCCCATCTCACTGGTGCTGACCAAATGCTGCTGGCGCTGTTCCGATAGTCCTGGCGCGGATTCCTGCGGTGGGGCTTGTTGCGGCACAACCAGATCGGCGGTGCGATGTCCCGCTTGCAGCACGTGGCCAATGGCTTCTTCCAGGTCGGCGGCTTCCTGGGCCATGCCGGCGGAGTGGCGCAGCAACATGGCTGCGGAAGCAATCGCGCCCAGCGGGTTGGCGATGCCTTTTCCGGCGATGTCCGGCGCCGAGCCGTGCACCGGCTCGTATAAGTTGACTTCGCCGCCGATGGTCGCCGACCCCAGCATGCCCAGCGAACCGGTGATGGCCGCGGCTTCGTCGGAAAGAATGTCGCCAAAAAGATTTTCAGTCAAAATCACGTCAAAACGAGTCGGCGTGGTGATCAGGTGCATGGCGCAGGCGTCCACGTACATGTGGTCCAGCTGGACGTCAGGATAGTCGCGGGCCACGCCGATGACGGTGCGCCGCCACAGCTGCGAAGTTTCCAGCACGTTGGCTTTGTCCACGGACGTAACTTTCTTGCGCCGCGTGCGCGACTGCTCAAACGCCACGCGGGCCACGCGCTCAATTTCTTCCACGGAATAGCGCATGGTGTTGTGCGCCGAGTTGCCGTCAGCCGCAAAGCCGCGGGGATGGGCAAAATAAATTCCGCCCAGCAGTTCGCGGACAATGAGCACGTCCGCGCCCTTCACCCGCGAGGCGCGTAGCGGCGAGCAGTCGGCAATGGCCGGATAAGAAACCGCGGGACGCAGGTTGGCGAATCCGCCCAGCGCAGTGCGCAGGCGCAGCAGCCCGGCTTCAGGACGCTGCTCGCTGGAAAGATGATCAAACTCCGGCGTGCCCACGGCGCCCAGGAAGACAGCGTCGCTCAGCAGGCAGGATTGCAGAGTGGCGTCGGGCAAGGGCGTCTGGTGGGCGCGAATGGCCGCGCCGCCGACGGGCTTTTCGTCGAACTGAAAGTCGCAATCGTAATAGTGAGTCAGCGTCTTCAGCGCGCGCACTGCTTCACGGCAAACTTCCGGGCCAACACCGTCGCCCGGAAGCATTGTGATCTTGATCTTGATACGCATGGCCCTGTAATACCTGATTCTCGGAAGATTAGTTGGCCGCTGGTTGAAGAACTGAGGCCGGCCGTGGCGCCGCCGGCAGCAAGGAAATCAAGTCCTGGTCATAGATGTTCTTTTTGCTCTCCGCCAGCTTCATGAAGCGCATGTACACCGAATCCAGATCATGCTGCGCCACGGGGTGGCCCAACTCAGCCAGGCGCTTGCCCAGCGCGTGCCGCCCGGAGTGCTTGCCCAGGACCAGGTTGTTGCCGGGAACGCCCACGGACTCCGGCGTCATGATCTCATAACACAGCGGATTGCTGATCACGCCGTGCTGGTGAATGCCGGCTTCATGGGCGAAGGCATTGCGCCCGACGATGGCCTTGTTGGGCTGCGGCTCAAAGCCGATCAGTTCGGCCAACAGCCGGCTGGTGGAGTAGATCTCGCGCGTGTTGATGCCGGTCTCATACGGCAACTGCTCCTGGCGGACGTTCAACGCCATGACAATTTCTTCCAGCGACGCGTTGCCCGCGCGCTCGCCGATCCCGTTGATGGTGCATTCCACCTGGCGGGCGCCGGCCTGGATGGCGGCCAGCGTGTTCGCGACAGCGAGGCCGAGGTCATTGTGGCAATGCGCGGAGATAGTTACTCTCTGGATTCCGTGTACGGTTTCGCGGATGGTTTCAATGAGGCGTCCGAATTCCTGCGGCAGCGTGTAACCTACCGTGTCCGGAATGTTGATTACGGTGGCGCCGGCGTCCACCGCGGCCTGCACGAAGCGGCAGAGGAAGTCCACGTCGGAGCGCGAAGCGTCTTCAGGAGAGAACTCCACGTCATCGCACAGCGACCGCGCGTAAGCCACTGCTTTGTAAACCTGATCGAGCGCCTGCTCGCGGGTGATCCGCAACTTGCATTGCAAATGCAGATCAGAGCTGGCCAGGAATACGTGAATGCGCGGGCGGCGGGCGTGCTCCAGCGCGGCCCAGGCGCGGCGGATGTCCGGCTCCGCGGCGCGGGCCAGCCCGGCGATGATCGGCTGGCGAAGCTGCGAGGAGATCATGCGGACCGCGTGAAAATCGTCGTCAGAGGCGATGGGAAAGCCGGCTTCAATCACGTCCACGCCCAGCCCTTCCAGCTGGCACGCCATGCGCAGCTTTTCCCGGATGCCCATGCTGCAACCCGGCGCCTGCTCACCATCGCGCAACGTGGTGTCAAAGATCGAGATACGAGACCGCTGCATAGCAAAGCCCTCCCCTGGTTGGAACTAGCCATGGTCAAGCCCCGGTCTACAATAAGTCAAATTTATATTTGTTGCACTTAGCATAAGAAATGCTTATGTTATAAGCCGCGCCTTGGGGACACGAAAGCTGGCCGGCGCCAATATCAGGGAACACAATCATGGATTTCTTTCAACTGGAAACGTTTCTTGCGGTAGCGCAGACGGGCAGCTTCTCCGGCGCGGCCAAAGTGGTCCACCGCACCCAGCCCGCAGTGAGCCAGGTGGTGCGCAAGTTGGAAGAGGAGATCGGCGAAGCGCTGTTTGACCGGTCTTTGGGGGGCGGCACGGTCACCGACGCTGGCCGCGTGCTGCAGGAGTACGCGCAGAAAATGCTCAACCTGCGGCGCGAAGCGCGGGCGTCACTGGAAGAGCTGCGCCAGTTTCAGCGCGGCATGCTGACCATCGCCGCCAACGAATTTACGTCACTATACCTGCTGCGCGTGCTGGAGGAATACCGGCGGTTTTGTCCCATGATCAAAGTTGCGGTGCAGCGGTCACTGGCAAGCTCCATCGCCGCGCAAGTGGCCGACCACACGGTGGAACTGGGCGTGCTTTCGTTTCGTCCCGACGACGGCAACCTGCAATCGGTGGTGGTGTTCCGCGACGAACTGGTCTTCGTGGTGCCGCCCAAACATCCGTTGGCCAAGGCCAGGAGCGTGAGCATACGGCAGTTGGGAGCGGAGTCGTTCGTGGCGCACGCCGTGGTGTCGCCCTACCGGTTGAAGGTGCTGGAGGCGTTCGCGCGCCACAAAACCCCGCTCAACATGGACGTGGAAATGCCAACGCTCGAAGCCATCAAGCGCTTTGTGGCCGCGGGCAACGGCGTGGCCTTGGTGCCGCGAATCGCGGTGGAACCGGAGCTGGCGCGCGGTGACCTGATCGCTGTTCCGGTGAAGGAACTGAAGCTGGAGCGCAAACTGCGGATCATCTATCGCAAAGGCGGACAACTCTCGCACGCCGCGCGGGCGTTCTTGCAGGTGGCGGAATCGGTGAGCACGAATGCCGGAGGGAGTTATTTGTTTCAGCAGGAAAAATGAAAAGCAGCGGTTGGTCTTTTCTGAAATCCCGAGCGAAGCGAGGGATACCTATCGATTCCAGTGCTCCCGAGGGCCTGCCTTTGTGTTCCTGAAACGATATTGAGTTCATAGGGATCCCTCGGCCGATTCCCTTCGGCGGCCTCGGGATTTCAGAAGACTGCTAATTGCCATTTGCTAACGGAAGTATGTACTTAACGCAAGGGTGAAAATACCAGATCGTTTGCGTCATGCAAACGATGTTGCTTGCAAATCCTCAATTCAGGTACAATTGTCGGCAGCATGGCAAAAGAAGCCGAAATAACGCAGGCCGACATCCCGCGACTAAAGGCAGCGATCAAGCGCGACCTGGAAGCTGCACAAAATAACCTGGAAGCGATACAGCGCGAGTGGGAAGCACTTACGCTCATTGAGGCTCGGTTGCGGAGGTTGAGCGCACCTGAGTCGAAATATAATCGGCTGCGGGACTTAACTCTAGAAATTCTTCGGAAAGCGGGATGTCCCTTAAGTCCGGCAGAAATCGTGGAACGTGCGAAGCAACACGGATGGACGTTTAAATCTGACCGGAATGGATGGAGCAGTGTAAACAGTGTGCTCTCGCGCAGGAAAGGAAAAGATGTACGCAAGCTGCCTGACGGCACGTGGACTATCAAGTAGTGGACTATGGCCCTGAGGCCATTAATAGTGCGGGTGTGGCGAAATTGGTAAACGCAGTAGCCTTGGAAGCTACTGGCGAGAAATCGCCATGAGGGTTCGAGGCCCTCCACCCGCACCACAATTCTAAGCGTAGGGCATTCGTGTACGAATGTCAAGGGTAATTTTTTACTTGACACAAGGCTTGCGCTAAGTATAAAATTAGTCCCATGAAAGACAAAAAGCACAGCCTCACAAGCTCCCCGATAATCAAAGAGATACCAGCAGCTTGCAGCAACGAGCTTGCAGCCGTGGAATTTCTTGAGCAGCAACGTTGGGGAAATTCGCCGTGCTGCATTCGCTGTGGGAGTGTGAACGTGTACAAGATGGTGGATGCCAAGACAAACGAACGCAACAATCGTTTCTTGTGGCGTTGCCATGACTGCAAAGAGCAGTACACAGTCCGCATCGGGACAGTTTATGAGGAATCCCGAATTCCCCTTCGCCACTGGTGCTATGCGTTTTGGAGAGCCGCCACATCCAAAAAGGGTGTCTCTGCTCTGGAAATCAAACGGCAATGCCAGATCAGTTACAAGTCTGCCCTGTTCCTTATGAATCGAATCCGCTTCGCGATGGCCCCAGACGCCAACGCGCCTAAACTGACCGGCATTGTCGAATGCGACGAAACTTATATCGGCCCCCGTCGGCCCCGTCACAAAGGAACCAGCAGACGCGGACGCGGCACCAGCAAGACTCCGGTTTTCGTGGCCGTGGAACGGGATGGACAGCTTCGCCGTCGCGTCATCGCAGACGTGACGATGGCAACGATAGGAAACGCAATTCGTGAGGAAGTTGACAGGCGCGCCCACTTGATGACGGACGAATTTACGGCTTATACCCGCGTCGGCCCAGAGTACGCGAAGCACAGCACTGTGTGTCATTCCACCAAGGAATATGCGCGGGGAGACGTTCACACGAACACGGCAGAAAGCAGCCATGCTCTTGTGAAACGCGGAATTGTGGGCATTTACCATAATGTCAGCCGCGAATATCTGCATCGTTATCTTTGGCAGTACGATTTCCTTTGGAACAATCGAAAGTTGAACGATGGAGAGCGCACCGTTCTTGCAATTCAGTCAGCAGAAGGCAAACGCCTCATGTATGCTGAACCAGCAAAGGCATAGTCTCCCATGCCCAAAACAGCCAAGCGCAAAAAGCCCAAGAAACAACGGGCCACTCCCGGCCCCAAGCCAGACACGCTCAAAATTGAGGGCGACTGGCGAGATGCGGTAAAGCAATCCCTGACGAAAAAGAAGCCGCCCGAAGGTTGGCCAAAAGGATGAATACATGACTGAGCAACGACGGAGATTGCGGTGTTTTGGCTGCTCGCAGCCGATTGAGCTTCCACATCAAAGCCCACAACAAAAGGCAACCGACGCATGGCCGATAACAATCGTCTGCCGTAACTGTGGGCGGCTGGCATCTTATTCGATACAGGACATCCTCTATGAAGAAATCCCTATTCCCGCCCAAAGCCTCCAAATCGATGTTCTATGGTGCGTAACGTTTCAATGTGCTTATCAAAACTGTTCTGCACCAAAGCGGAACGTATATACGAACTGTGGACAATCTCAGATAGATGACGCACCGAATTTTGTCCTAGGTTCAATAGAAGCTGTCTGCTGCGACAAAGGCCACCCATTCAAGATTGGCAATTTGGATTCCGTTCATCACGTCACCAACATTTGAGCGCGGTTGGGAGCCGCGATATCCCGCCGCGTCCCGCGATTGCGTAAAATACATACTTCCGTTTGCTAATTGCTTCTTCAGTACTTCGGCACCTTCGGGTCTACCCTGTCCGCCCAGGCCAGGATTCCACCCGCCAGGTTCTTCGCTTTGGTGAAACCGGCCTGGCGCAAAAAAGCCACGGCGCGCGCGCTGCGGACGCCGGAACGGCAATGGACCACCATCTCCTTGGCCGGATCTAGTTCGCTGACGCGCTTGGACAGATCGTTGAGCGGGATGAGGTGGCCGTTGAGGTTGCAGATCTGGTATTCGTGGGCCTCGCGCACGTCCAGGATGAAGATGTCGTCCTTGGCGTCAAGCCGCTGCTTCAGTTCTTCCACACTGATTTCAGGTATGCCGGTCTGGTTCACAGGTGTCTCCTGTCCGCGCAATCCGCAGAATTCTTCGTAATCAATAAGTTTAGTGACGGTGGGGTGGTCGCCGCAAACCACACAGTCAGGATTTTTGCGCAGCTTGAGTTCGCGGAACTTCATGCCGAGGGCGTCCACCAGCAGCAGGCGTCCGATCAGCGGCTGCCCGCTGCCCAGAATGAGTTTGATGACTTCCGTGGCCTGGATCAAGCCGACCAGTCCGGGCAAAATGCCGAGCACTCCGCCTTCCGCGCAGGAAGGGACCAGCCCGGGCGGAGGCGGCTCGGGATAAAGGCAGCGGTAGCAGGGCCCGTCTTTGGCGGCGAACACGCTGGCCTGGCCCTCAAAGCGGAAAATGGAGCCGTACACGTTGGGCTTGCCGGTGAAGACGCAAGCGTCATTGACCAGGAAGCGCGTGGGGAAGTTGTCCGTGCCGTCCACAATGATGTCAAAGCCGGCGAAGATCTCCAGCGCGTTGTCGCTGGTGAGCTTGGCGTTAAACGTCTGCACGTTGACGAAAGGATTGATGGCCGCAATCTTTTCCCGCGCTGACTCCAGCTTGGGACGCCCCACGTCACTGGTGAAGTGGATCACCTGGCGCTGCAGGTTGGTGAAATCCACGACGTCGAAGTCCACCAGCCCCAGCGTGCCCACGCCGGCGGCGGAAAGATACAGAGCCAGCGGCGAGCCCAGCCCTCCGGTGCCGATGCAGAGCACGCGCGCAGCCTTGAGCTTTTGCTGGCCCTCCATGCCCACTTCCGGCATGATCAGGTGCCGGGAGTAACGCAGGACCTCCTGGTTGTTCAATGCGGGAAGGGATTCAGGCGCCAAAGTGGTGGCCATACAGATTTCCTTTCATTGCTCAAGGAGCTTAGCTTGGAAATGGTCCTCAGGGAAAGCGCAGACGCGCGGGGCTAGCGAGGCAGGCGGCACATTCGACAAAACCAAAGCATGACAACATTATAACGTTACAGAGCTATTTTGAGCGGCTGCTGGTTGGCGACAATCTCAATTTCTTCCGGCTGCAGCTCCTTACGCTCCTCCTGGCCCAGCAACTCGAAAGACTGTGTGGCGCGAGAGCTCCCGCGCTCCACGCTGGTGATCACGTAAGAGCAATTGAACCAGTAAGCTTCCTCCAGGTCGGTGGGCGAGGGGTGGGGCGGATGGTCAGGATGCGAGTGATAAAAGCCGATGATGTCTTCGCCGCGGCTCTTGGCCAGCTTTTGGGCGTTAATAACTTGCTGCGGCTTGATGCTGTAGCGGTTCGCGGGCGAGTCCGACCGCGCGTTTTCGCAGGTGACGGTCATGGTCACCAGGCGATGGCCTTCCAGAAAGTTGCCCAGTAGGATGCCGCAACATTCGTTGGGATAGCTGCGTTCGGCTTCCCAGCGGATCAAATCGTAGTCCGCCTTGCTGATCTTCAGCATAAGGGTCTCCTGGCAAGTGGCGCGGATTTTCCACAAGCTTGCCGGCCAGGACAAGCCCCGTCACAAAATCAAAGCGGAGCGACGAACTGCTCCAGACGAAGGGCACTCATCTTAGACGATTCGCCCAGGGATTGCATCATTGTTGCAGCAATTTTTGTTGGAAAATTGGTGATTTCAGCCGTCTTACTCTTCCTTCCGGCAAAATTTGCACCTTTCAATGTGCAGTTGCATGCGTTTCTCCAGTTTTTGGAAGCTACAAGCGAATCGCCCCTGGGCGCGCAACGGATCGACGTTCTGTCGCTCTTCCTGAGAAGGAGCATGCTGGTGGCGGTCGATAGACTGCTTGGCGGCGCTGCCGGAACCAGGACAGTGTCCAGTTCCATCCGCAGCTTGCTGTTCCAGTTGGGAGCTTTCGATCTTCGACCTGTAGTGGCAGTGTGCCTGGGATTGCTGATGGTCACCGCAGTAGCAGCCTTCTTGTCCGCGAGACGCGCCACCAAAGTGGATCCCCTGGTGGCGCTGCGCTACGAATGAAGGATGCAATTTCCGACGCTTTTTGCCCAATCACTTGCTTGCCGAAGTTTGCCTGAAAGCGCGTCCCAATGGGAGAATAAGCCTGTGCTTTTGAGCGGCTGGGAGGCTCGGTTTATTTAGTGTCCTGACCCGGCCCAAGGGCATCAAAGTAATAGTAAGACTGCGGGCTTCAACAACCCCGCAGATCGGGCGCCTGAGTGCAAAACGGCGCAGTGGATCTGCTGGAGCCTGCGGATGCTTTCAACATCCCCGTTCCGGGGCGTCAAGCTCCTGGGACTGAAGGCGGAAAAGAAAATGACGACCTTTGTTGCTCCATTGTCCGAGCGGGCGGAAATCTGTTCCCTCGACAACTATCTCGTACTCCCCGACCAAAGCATGGACGCGCGCATCGCTGCGGCCAAGGCCGCGCTGGGCGAGCGCGTGGTTGTTCTCGGTCACCACTACCAGCGCGATGAAGTGATCCGCTTTGCCGATTTTCGCGGCGACTCCTACAAGCTCTCCCAGGAGGCTGCGCGCACCCAGGCAGAATACGTTGTCTTCTGCGGCGTGCACTTTATGGCGGAAAGCGCGGACGTGCTCGGCCACGGCGGCCAGCAGGTGATTCTGCCGGACATGAATGCCGGGTGTTCCATGGCCGACATGGCGGAGATTGGCCAGGTAGAAGCCGCCTGGAAACAGCTGGTCAAACAGGGCCTCACCGACGAACTGGGCCACGGCATTACGCCGCTTACGTACATGAACTCCACGGCGGCGATCAAGGCATTTTGCGGCGAGCGCGGCGGGCTGGTGTGCACGTCGTCGAATGCCGGTGCGGCGTTCCAGTGGGCGTTTGCCCGCAACGAGAAGATCTTCTTCCTGCCTGACCAGCATCTGGGCCGCAACACCGCCTACGCCATGGGAATCCCCCTGGAAGATTGCGTGGTGTGGGACCCGTTCAAAGTCCTGGGCGGGCTTACGCCGCAGCAACTGCGCGCGGCGAAAGTAATTCTGTGGAAGGGCCATTGCTCCGTCCACCAGCGCTTTTTGCCCGAACACGTGGACAAGGTCCGCGCAAAGCATCCCGACATCAAGGTCATCGTGCATCCGGAGTGCCGCTGGGAAGTTTGCCAAAAGGCTGACGGCGTGGGCTCCACCGAGGGGCTGATCAAGATGATCAAAGAGTCCCCGGCGGGCAGCAAGTTTGCCGTGGGCACGGAGATCCATCTGGTCAACCGCGCGAGCAAAGAGTTTGCCAAGGACAACAAGATGGTCATCACCTTGGATGATTCCGGTTGCCTGTGCACGACAATGTTCCGAATTTCACCGCAGCATCTGTGCTGGTCGCTGGAGAACCTGGTGGACGGCCAGGTGGTGAACCGCATACAAGTGGCCGACGACGTGAAGCACTGGGCGCGGGTAGCGCTGGATAGGATGCTGGAAGTGAAGTAAAGACCGTTCACCGCAAAGGACGCAAAGGGCGCAAAGAGAAATAAATGGACAAACCCAAAACATTCACGCTGGAAGAAGCCCAGACGCTGGTGCCCGTGCTCAAGTCGTTGCTCAAGACGGCCATGGAGGGCAAGCGGACTATTGAGCAGGTGGAGCGCGAGTCGCTGGAACTGCATCGCCGCATCATAGAGAGCGGCGGGTTCCACGTGGACATCGTGAAGCGGGCGCGGCGGGTTGCGGTGCGCGACAAAGCCCTGCAAGAGACCAAAGACGCTCTGGCGGAGATTGATTCCATCGGCGTGCAGGTCAAGGACATTGATATCGGCCTGCTGGATTTTCCCTGCGTGGTGGAGGGCGAGATCGTCCTGCTGTGCTGGAAGTACGGCGAAGACGAGATCGAATACTGGCACGGCGTGGAAGAAGGCTTCCGCGGACGCAAGCTGATTGATGAGCGGATCAGGAGCGGGAAGAAGAAAGAAAAGCCGAACTAGCAGAAGATTGCCAGAATCGCCGAAAATGCCAAAATTGCCAGGATTGAACGAACGTTGCTGAGTCCTAAGGAGCGCGGGAAGATGCGGTCATCGCCCAACAGGCTCGGCGTCCACCTGTCCTGATTATGGGACGCGCATGTCCAGCCGGACAATTCCGCGTCATCTGTTTCCGGGGCGCAAGGGCTGCTATATTTGTGTTCAGGATTCCAATGAAATTCCAGAGTATAAGGCGAGTCGCCAGGCGCGCGCGCATGGCTGTCTGCGCGGTTGCCGCGCTGGCGAGCGTGCTCAGTTTGCCGGGATGCGGGGGCGGCACGTCGGGCAAGACGGAGTATCTCTACGTCGCCGTGCCGGAGGCGTCACTGCGCGACCACGTTTCCACCATCTACAACAAGACCGGACTGGCGCACAACGGTGAGCGGTTGCTAGTGCTGGAGCGGATGCAGAACCGGCGCTTTGTTCGCGTGCGCACGCCGCGCGGAGAAGAAGGCTGGGTGCAAGAGCGCCTTCTGGCCGACCAGCAGACTTTCGACCAGTTCCAGCGGCTGGCCGAGCAGTACAAGACGTCGCTGCCGCAGGGCACGGCGACGGTGGAGTTGCAGGTGAAAGTCCACGTGCTGCCGGGGAGGAAAGCCGGCTACCTTTATTTGCTGAACGAGAAGCAGAAAGTGGAGTTGCTGGAACGGCGCGCGGCCGCGCGCAACGCCACCGCGGCACAGATGGAGAAACAGCAGAAAGACAAAGACAAGGACGCCGATGCGGACAGCGATGACGAAAAGGACAGCAGCACGCCTGACGTGGTGATGGAAGATTGGTGGCTGGTCCGCGACACGCAAAAACGCGTGGGTTGGGTGCTGGGACGCACGCTGTACCTGGACATCCCAATTGAGATTGCGCAGTACGCGGAAGGCAGCCGCGTGATCGGCGCGTTCCCGCTGGATGAAGTCCAGGACGGCGACAAGAAGGTCCCCGAGTACCTGGCGCTGCTGACCGAGAATAAGGACGGACTGGCGGCGGACTTCACCCAGGTCCGGGTGTACACCTGGAACACACGCAAACATCGCTACGAGACGGCGTACCGCGAAAAGAACTTGTCCGGTTCGCTCCCGGTGGAGATGGGGCGCCAGGATTTTGGCGGCAAAGAAGGCACGCTGCGGACCTTTACCCTGCGCCTGAAAGACGATGACGGCAAAGCCCGCCAGCAGCTGTACAAGTTCAACCCGCCGATGGTGCGCAAAGCCTATGCGCCGGGCGAAGAGCCTCCGGCCAAGCCCAAGAAGAAGCGCGGGGAGAGTACGTCGCGGGGCCATCGCCAGGGGTAAGGCGGTCTCGGCAGGCCAGTTTTTTGGCCGCAATCCATCCATTTTATTCAGAACATTCCTGTTAACCTCAGGTTCGCCCCATTCGTTCTAGTGCTGGAGGTCGAACATTATGGATGCATTCGTGAGCAGCCAATTGAAAGAATGGGCCCTATTGCTGACGTTCATTGCCATGTGGGTTTGGATCGCCTACATTGTCACCACGGGCTTGCGACGCAGGCAGCAAACGTCCATGCAGAAGGCGTTGCTGGAAAAGTTTGCGTCGGCGCATGACTTTGCCGAGTTCATGCAGTCGCCGGCGGGGCAGAAATATGTGATGAGCTTTACTGATGCCGTCACCAGTCCGCGGCAGGCGATCTTGAAAACCGTGCAGATCGGGATGGTGCTGGCGTTTGCCGGTGTGGGATTGCTGGGGGCCGCCCTGCGCAATCGGCTCTGGTTTGTGGACATTCTCGGGATGCTTTCCATTTGCATGGGCGCGGGCTTTCTGGTTTCGGCTGTCGTCTCGTACTTTATCGCGAGAAAAATGGATGCGGGAGTGAAGGAGTGAGGGCTTGGTTGCCATAACCGGAGAACGGCAAATCCTGATGGCCATGACCAAAACACGCAGCGATGCCGCGCGCGAGGAGCAGGCGGCGCAGGCGGAATTTGAGATCTTCTATCTGCGGACGGCGCGGACGCTGCATGGCTACCTGTGCCGGCTGAGCCGCGATCCGGCCACGGCGGATGAAGTCCTGCAGGACGCTTACATCCGCATGATCGCAGTACCCTCCATGGACGAAGCCGGCCGCAAGGCCTACCTTTACACCACGGCCACCAACATCCTGCGCGACCGCTGGCGGCGGCAGAAGCGCGAACGCGAATGGACTGAACAGAGCAGCGTGACGGAAGAAACCCACCAGAATTTCAACCTTCCCGTGGACATGGCGGCGGTGTTCGACCAACTGGGCGCGCAGGAACGCGCCGTGCTGTGGCTGGCCCACGTGGAAGAGATGAGCCACAAGGAAATCAGCGCTATTCTAGGCGTGAAAGAGCAGAGCGTCCGGGTGATGGTATTCCGCGCGCGAGAGAAAGCGAAAGACTTGCTGGAAAAAGCAGGGTTCAGAGGGTCCCATGAGTAATGATTTTCAATTTGATGCTCTGATCAAGAAGATGGCCGACGATCATCGGCCGCAACTGCCCAGCCCGGGACTGATCTGGTGGCGGGCGCAAGTCCTCAAAAAACTGGAAGCAAAAGAGCGGGTTGAACGTCCCATGGCGATCATGCGGATGGTGGTGTCCGCGGTGGGCGCCGCGTTGTTACTGGGATTGGTGGCCGTGAATTGGCTGACGTTTCATGCCGGAACTCAGCAGAGCAATCTCATCCTGCTGCTGGCCGTGGCGGTTGCTGCCGCAGCCGCGATTATCTTTGCCACCAGTTTGCGGACATTCAAGGTGCGAGATTCCAGCTTCCACCAATAGCGAAGCTCTGGTAGTATGCCGTCGCTCGGAGGAACGCATGGAAGATCTTGGAATTGTCCTGTCGCTGGCGATGCTGGTTGTGAGCATCATCCTGATCATCGCGCAGCTGCGGCTTTTCAGCATTGACCGCACGCTGAAAAGCATTCTTGCCGTCTTGTCCCAGCAAAACCCACAATCGTCGCAGGCGCCGCCGGATGCCCAAGACATCGAGGCCCAGCGCGCCAAAATCGCCGAGGTCCAGAAAAACTGGCCGGGATACAAGTGAGCAGCGGCGATAGGATGCCGCGCTAGGAATAGAATTCAGCGATGGATTCCACCACGTGGCGCTGTTCCGCCTCTTCCAGTTCGGGGAACATGGGCAGCGCCAGGACTTCAGCGGCGGCCAGCTCGGCTTCCGGCAGATCGCCTTTCGCGTTGCCCAGGTAGCTGAAGCACTTTTGCAGGTGCAGGGGCACGGGATAGTAAATCTCTGAGCCAACGCCGCGGTCTTTGAGGAAGTCTCGCAGCTTGTCGCGCTGCTGCACGCGAACCACGTATTGATGGTAGATGTGGTGAGCTTCCTTGCGGGTCTTGAGCAATGTCACGGGGGCGGGCGAGTTGGCTCCGGTCCGGGTGAGTCCAGCGGCGGCGAATAGCTGATCGTAAATCTTTGCCCGCTGGCGGCGAGCATCATTCCAGCGCGGCAGATAGCGCATCTTCACCCGCAGCACCGCGGCTTGGATGGAATCCATGCGGCTGTTGGCGCCGATTTCATCGTGGTAATAGCGCTGCTTGGCGCCGTGATTGCGCAACGAGCGCACGTGTTCGGCGAGTACAGGGTCGCTGGTGGTGAGGACGCCGGCATCGCCAAAAGCGCTTAAGTTCTTGGTGGGATAAAAACTGAACGCTGCGGCATCGCCCAGCGCGCCGGCGGGTTTTCCGTTCCACGATGCTCCCACGGCCTGCGCGGCATCCTCAATTACGCGAAGCTTGAATTCAGCTGCGAGTCGCCCGAGGGCATCCATGTCCGCACACTGGCCGTAAAGATGCACGGGCATGATGGCATGGCGGCGCGGCGCGGAGCTTCGCAGGGCCTGGGCAACTTTGGCGGGATCAATATTCAGTGTTTCCCGATCAACGTCCACGAACACCGGACGGGCGCCGGCGCGGAGGATGGAACTGGCGGTGGCAAAGAAACTAAAAGGCGTGGTGATGACCGAATCGCCGTTGGTGACGCCGGCGGCGGCCATCGCCAGCCAGAGGGCGTCCGTGCCGGAGGCGCAGGCCACGGATTCGGTGGTCCCGCAGAGGGCGGCAAACTCCCGCTCAAAGGCCGTAACTTCATCACCCAGAATGTACTTCTGCGAGTCGCAGACCCGGGTGACCGCCGCCAGGACTTCTTCGCGCAGGCCGGCATATTGGCGCGCCAAGTCCAGCATAGGCACTTCCAGCGACTTTTGGCTCGCGGTTTTCACAAGGGTATGAAGTGGATTTTAGCATCCCAAATGGGGCTAAGGTACTTTTGCCGATAGACCCATGAAAAGCTACAATGTATCCAGCCGTAAGATGTAAGGTAAGAAAGCTGTTTCCCTTGAGTTCCAGGTAGAACTTAACAGGAGAAAGATCGGCAAATGGAAACCAAGCCGGCACAAAACATACAGGACTCCTTTTTGAACACTGCGCGAAAGGACAAGACGCAGGTCACCATCTACCTTTTGAGCGGAGTCAAGCTGACGGGCCGCATACGGTCGTTCGACAAGTACTCGGTCGTCCTGGAAACCAACAATCAGGAGCAGCTCATCTTCAAACATGCCATCTCCACGGTGGTCATGTCCAAGGGAAGCCACCATGATGTCCGCGGGGGACATCATGCGGGAGCTGAAGCCGAGCACGCACCGGCCAAAGTAGAGGGCTAATCTATTCCTGGGCCGCGTTCCCGCTTTCGTAAACCGGCGGGTATGTCCACCGGTCGCGACCGGCCGGAGCGAGCATTCCTGGTGGCGGTGGAGTTTCGCCACCGTTCGCGCACGGACCGCGACGTGGAGCTGCCGCCCAGCGCCGTGCTGGCCCGCGATGCCGCGCGCCACACGGAAACCCAGCAGCCGGACGCGGGACCTTCTCCGCGGCTGCGTCCTGGCCTAGAAGAATCTCTGGCGGAGTTCCGCGAACTGGCAACTTCTGCCGGCGCGGAGATTGTGGGCGAGTTCATACAGCGCCGCGACCGGCCTGATCCCGCCACGCTGATGGGCATCGGCAAATTACAGGAGATTGCCGGAGCCGTAGCGTCAGCGCAAGCCGACCTGGTGCTGATTGACCACGATCTCTCGCCTTCCCAGCAACGCAATATTGAAAACGAAGTGAATGCGCGGGTGATTGACCGCACCCAGCTTATCCTGGACATTTTTGCCCGCCACGCTCGCAGTCGTGAAGGCCAGTTGCAAGTGGAACTGGCGCAGCTGGAGTACATGTTGCCCCGGCTGGCCGGGCGCGGCATTGAGATGTCACAACTGGGCGGCGGCATCGGCACGCGCGGTCCGGGTGAAACGCAACTGGAGACCGACCGCCGCAAGATTTACCGGCGCATTCGCCACATCAAGCAGCAGGTGGAAGAAGTGCGGCGGGTGCGGGCGCAACAGCGGCAGCGCCGGGAATCCGTCCCGCTGCCCACGGTGGCGCTGGTCGGCTACACCAATGCCGGCAAGTCAACGCTGTTCAACGCGCTGACGGATGCCGGCGTGGTTGCTTCGTCGCGCATGTTTGCCACGCTGGACCCGACCATCCGCGGGATTACGCTTCCCAGCAAGCGCCGCGTGCTGCTGTCAGACACGGTAGGTTTTATCCGCAGCCTGCCGACCACGCTGGTGACCGCCTTCCGCGCCACGCTGGAAGAAGTGCAGCGCGCCGCGCTGCTGCTGCACGTTTGCGACGTGACCAGCCCGGTGGCGCAGGAGCAGCAACAGCAGGTGGAGAAAGTGCTGAAGGACCTGGAAGTCCAGAACACGCCGCAGATCCGCGTGATGAACAAGATTGACTTGCTGCCGGAAGCACAGCGGCGGTCGCTGGCCAGTACGCCTTCCACGGTGTACATTTCGTCGGCCCAGCGCCTGGGTTTGGACGATCTCCAAGCGGCGATTGACCAGCGGATCAGCATTGACGCTTTGCGCCACCTGCGCCTGCGTATCCCGCAGAGCGAAGGCAAGCTGCTGGCGCAGATTGAGGCCCGCGCGCACGTGGTGAAGCGGGCTTACCGCGATGCGACAGTGCAACTGGAAGTGGACGCGCCGGAATCGCTGGCACGCGCGCTGGATGCGTATGTGGTCAAGCCGCGGGCTAAGAAGAAATAACCGCGACCCATTTGACCATCTAATGAGGTTGAGTTCCGGACGTAGACTCCACCGGGACGACGACTCCGGCATTGGCTGTGCCGATGGCGCCCGTATGTTCGTCGCGCACCGCCAGCCGCAGCGGGTACGAGCCGGCCGCGAGATCGAAAGTAACGCGGCAAGGGACGTACGTCTTCATCACGTGGTCGTAGTCAGCGTGCTTCAAGCCGGAGGTGATGGTGAAACTCTCCGTCCGCACGGCTTCGCCTTTTTCGGAATAGACCTGCACCACGCAGCTCAAATCGGCATGGTAGAGATCGTCTTCCGTCCGGTCGAAGGATACCGAGTGGGGATCAATCACAAAGGTTACCCGGACTTTGTTTTGCGTCCGGGCGGACGGCGGCTCCACCTGGGCCTGGAACAGCAGCGTTGTGGAAGCGGGCGTCTGCGGGTCCACGGCTTTGCCCAGCTCAATGGCGCGCTGCCGCGGAGATTCAGCCTGATACGCCGCGAGGCTGGCGGCATAGTAACCCAGCCGGTAGCGAAGCTTGACGCCGTGGCGGACGGTCTTCACCTGGATCTTGCGGAACTTGCCGTCCCAGTTCTTGTTATCAGGATAGTAGCCGAGCGTGTAGTAGGTGGAGCCGTCTTCCATGCTGGCCAGGATGACTTTGCCGAAGTCCGTAGTGTTGTAGTAAGCGCGCCCGCCGGTCTCGTCGGCCAGTTCGTCCATGGTGGCGCGGGCGTTGCTCAGTCTGTCAGAGAGTTTGTCAGCGTTTTGCAGAGTCAGCTTGCGGCCGTATTCGTCATGACCGTCATTACCGATCTGGAACAGATCAGAGTTCATGGGGATGCCGTGGAGGTCAACCGGATACATGGCAATTTGCGCGCTCATCAGGCGATCAGCGATGCGGGCGATTTGCAGGCTGTAGTTGTCCGCCGCGTCGCGATTTTGAAACTTGAGGTCGCTGACCAATGAGGTCAAGGGAAAGGCTTCAGAAATCCAAATTACGTTCTTGCGTCCCGGATAGGCGGCCAGGGCCTGGGCCAGGGCTTCCAGCGCGTCCAGCGCGTCCAGCGTGAACAGCACGCGATTGTTGGTTTGCGCGCTCTGCGTGCGCGCGTCAAATTGAATAATGCGCTCCAGCATGGCCTCCGGAATGTGCTGGGCCAGTTGCCAGGGAATGAGCGAAGGCGTGGCGTCACTCATGGGGTTGGGCATCAGGGGAGAGTTCTTGCTGTTCAGATTGCCGACCACGCGGCGCAATACTTCGGGATCGCTGGTGAAATCCTGAATCAGTTGCAATTTTGCGCCAAGCAGGAAAATGGCCACGGGCCGGCCCTGCGGGAGTTGGTCCACGATCTTGAGCAGCCGAAGCCGGGCGTCTGTCTGGTTCAAGTTGGGCGTGTTCAGCCAATCCAAAAGAATCACGTTGAGCGCGCCCGTGGTCTTGTACGCGGGGATGTTGGTAAAAACATTTTCCGGAAGTTTGGCGGCCGCCGCTACAGCTTTTGCGGGCTCTAAGGTGGCGCTGGCCGGCGGCTGAAAGCTGAACACTTTGATCTGCTGCGGCTTGCCGTCTTCGAAGAGAGTGAAGTCGTCTTTGTTCAGGTCGGCGATGGGCTTGCCTTTTGCGTCGGTGGAGATCACGTCCACTACGACCAGGCGGGTGGTGGCGCGTATTTTGGTAAGCGGCTCTTTCGCGGGAGGGCGGTCCGTTGTTTGGGCGGAGGCCGCCGTCGCGGGAAGCAAAGCCATCACTGCAATCCAGATGGAGCGGAAAAAGCGTTGCATGGAGCGGTCTCCTCACTGGGATCTACAGACTTCGCTCACGGGGCAAACGTTAGTTTAGACGCAGGAAGTGAGGCTTTGATTCGCGAAGGGAAAATTTAAATGGGCCTGAGACCAAGAAGCGGTGACGGTTTCCTTGGCCACAAGCCCATTCGATCCTGAATCGGATCGGAGGTGATAATTCCATTCTAGGCCAGTTCCAAGGGGTGTCAAGTGTTTCTCGAGGGTCTTTTTTACTTAGAGCCAGGTCTGTGATTGGGGGCGCACGAGGGCGTAAATATCCCACAAAACAGGTGTGACGATGGGCTATTTGGCAGCCAACACCAGGTGCAGGCCGACGATCACTATAAGGACGCCAAATGCCCGGCGCACAACGACTTCGGGGAGGTGCTGGGCCCAGTGGCCGCCGAAATAGCCGCCCACGGCAAAGCCTAGGGCAATGAGCAGGGCCGCGGGCACGTCTACGTTGCCGGCCTTGTAATACTCCCAAAAAGCGAGCGCGCCGATGGGCGCCAGCAGGGCCCCCAGCGACGTCCCCTGGGCCTTGTGCTGGCTCATGCGGAAGACATACACCAAAGCGGGAACAATGAGAACTCCGCCGCCGATGCCCACCACGCCGGAGAGCAGGCCGACCAGCAGCCCAAGCAGCAAGTAAGAAAAGATCATCATGAAGAAAATCATAAGACGGCGGTGAGGTTGAGCAAAGTGAAAATCCGTGTGGCGGGACGCCAGAATCGCCGAGCGAAGGGCAAAAATAATTTCCTTGCGCGGACGCGACAAGAGAGTGGGCGAAAAGCGCGTCGGCGCGTTGACACTGCCGCAAAGCGGATGATAACTTAGATAGTTTGAAGGTCGTTGCCGATCCGCTCTGTTCACGAACAACCTAACAAGAATCTAAGGGAATGGAAGACACACTCAAGCAAGTAGGCGAATTACTGCTTTCCTCCATCCCCACCATCATTTGTCTGCTGGTGGTGTGGACGGCGTACCGCTTTCTGGTGTTTCCGCGTCTGGAGCAGGTGCTGTCTGAGCGCCATGCCAAGACGGAAGGGGCCGTCCAGCAGGCGCAGGCGGACATTGCCCAGGCGGAGGCGCGCGTCGCCGACTACGAACGCAAAGTGCGGGAAGCGCGGGCGCAGATCTTCGCCACACAGGAGCAGTATCGCAATCGCGTGCTGGAACAGCGCAACAACGCGCTGGCCCAGGCGCGCCAGCAGGCGGAGCAGACGGTGAAGTCGGCGCGGGCGGTGCTGGAGCAGGAAGTCGCCGCCGCCAAGGCCACTTTGCAGACGCAAGCTGATTCCATTGCTGATGAGATCATCCGCAGCATCCTGAAGCCGGGCGCTGCCGCCGCCGCAGGAGGACGCTGATATGAACCTCCGCGTTCGCCGAATCGCGCTGCTGGCTGTCGCTTTCGCGGCACTTTCTTTCGCTGTGGTGGCCAGCCGAGTCCAAGCTCAGGAAACCGCCAAGCCTGCCGCCAGCGAGCAGAAAAGCACGCCTTCCCAGGAAATCAAGGAAGCTGCGAGCAAAGTCGAAAGCACAGAAGCCGGCGCAGAAAAGAAAGAAAAGGCCGAAGAAAACGAAGGCAAATCGTCAGCCGCGGTGCAAGGCCTGGCGAAACTAACCGGCATGACCGTGGACCACGCGTACTGGTTCAGCGTGGGTTTGAACTTCGCCATTGTGGTGTTCATTCTGGCTTACTTTGCCAAGAAGAAATTGCCGGGGGTCTTTAAGGGCCGCACGGAATCCATTCAAAAAGGGATGGAAGAGGCAAAGAAGTCCAGTGACGAAGCGCGCCGCCGATTGACCGAGGTGGAAGAGCGGCTTTCGCGCCTGGACGTGGACATAGCGCAGATGCGCAGCGAGGCTGAGGAAACCGGACGCGCGGAAGAAAAACGCATCCTCAGCGAAGGCGAAGCCGAGCGCAAGAGGATTGTGGAAGCCGCGCAGCAGGACATTACCGCGGCCGCGGGCAGCGCGCGCCGCGAACTCAAGGCCTACGCTACCGAGTTGGCGGTGGACCTGGCGGCCAAAAAGATCCGCGTGGAAAAAAGCACTGACCAGGAACTGGTGCGCGAGTTTACCGCCAATCTGGGAAAGGACGGCAACTAGATGGCAGTGGTCACGGGCCGGTACGCGCGCGCGTTTGCGGAAGTGATAGCCGCGCACCAGGGCGATGCGGGAAAAGCCGTGGAAGAACTGGAGCAGATGGCTTCGCTGGTGGACGGCAGCCACGAGCTGCGCAACGTATTTCAGAATCCCGCCGTCGCACAGAAACAAAAGATCAGCCTGCTGGACGAGATCATCGAAAAGATGGGCGGCTCCAGGCTGTTGCGCAATTTTCTGGCGGTGCTGATTGACCAGCATCGCATCGGGCAGATTGCGGAAATCGCCCGCCAGTTCAAGCAGGACTTGGACGCGCGGATGGGAATCGCCGAAGCAAAAGTGAGTTCAGCGCGCGAGTTGACCGCGGCGGAGAAGAAGAGCCTGGAAAAGGAGCTGGCCGCGACCACGGGAAAGACCATCCGGGCAACGTACGCGGAAGACGCCACGCTCTTGGGAGGCGCGATCGTGCGCGTGGGCAGCACCATCTATGACGGATCAGTGCGCGGGCGGCTGGAGAAGATGAAGGAACAGATTAGTGGGGCGTAGGGGGAGAAAAGGAGATTTGAAATTTCAAGTTTCAAATTTGAAATTTCAGATTCCCAGTCTAAGTTATGGCTCAAATTAAAGCAGACGAAATCACCAAACTTATCCGCGATCAAATTGAGAACTACGAGTCCAAGGTGACCGTGGATGAAGTAGGCACCATCATCTCGCTGGGCGACGGAATCGCCCGCGTGCACGGGCTGGACAAAGTCATGGCCGGCGAACTGCTCGACTTCGGCCACGGACTGGCCGGCATCGCCATGAACCTGGAAGAAGACCAGGTGGGCACAGTGCTGATGGGCGACTACACCGAGGTCAAAGAGGGCGGCGAAGTGAAGCGCACGGGGAAGATCATGTCCGTGCCCGTCGGCGAAGGCATGATTGGCCGCGTGGTGAACGCGCTGGGCCTGCCCATTGACGACAAGGGCCCCATCACCGCCAGCAAATATATTCCCGTGGAGCGCATTGCGCCGGGCGTGATTGACCGCCAGCC
This sequence comes from Terriglobia bacterium, assembly GCA_020072815.1. NCBI lineage: Bacteria > Pseudomonadati > Acidobacteriota > Terriglobia > Terriglobia bacterium. Next base: position 124,496 of record JAIQGE010000011.1, read on the forward strand.
GGTGCGCGAGCCCATGGCCACCGGAATCAAGGCGATTGATTCGATGATTCCCATCGGCCGCGGACAGCGTGAGTTGATCATCGGCGACCGCCAGACGGGCAAGACCGCGGTGGCGCTGGATACCATCGTCAACAGCAAAGGCAACAACCTGATTTGTATCTATTGCGCGATCGGCCAGAAGCGGTCTTCTATCGCGCAGGTGGTGCAGAAGCTGCAAGATTACGGCGCGATGGATTACACCATCGTGGTGGCGGCGTCGGCTTCCGAGCCAGCTCCCATGCTGTATCTGGCTCCTTACGCGGCGTGCGCCATCGGCGAATATTTCCGTGACACCGGCAAACATGCTCTGGTGATCTACGACGATCTTTCCAAGCACGCGGCGTCCTATCGCGAAATCTCGCTGCTGCTGCGCCGGCCACCGGGACGCGAAGCTTACCCCGGCGACGTCTTTTATCTCCACTCCCGTTTGCTGGAGCGCGCGGCCAAAATGTCCGACAAGCTGGGCGGCGGCTCGCTGACGGCGCTGCCGGTGATCGAAACCCAGGCCAATGACGTGTCCGCGTACATTCCGACGAACGTCATCTCCATCACGGACGGCCAGATCTTTCTGGAAACCGATTTGTTCAACTCCGGCATACGCCCAGCGGTGAACGTGGGCATCTCGGTAAGCCGCGTGGGCGGGTCCGCACAGATCAAGGCCATGCGGCAGGTCGCCGGCACCATGAAACTGGAGCTGGCGCAGTACCGCGAACTGGCGGCGTTTGCCCAGTTCGGCTCCGACCTGGACAAGGCCACGCAGAACCAGCTCAATCGCGGCAGCCGCCTGGTGGAAATCCTGAAGCAGGACCAGTACCAGCCGCTGCCGTTCAGCAAACAGATTCTGATCATCTTTGCCGGCACCAACGGCTTCCTCGACGACCTGCCGGTGGAGAAGATCCGCGAATTTGAAGCCGAGTTGTACAAGTACGTGGACACGGCGAATCCCAAGCTGCAGCAAACCATCATGGAGAAGAAGACCATTGATGATGCGCTGAAAGCGGACATTCAGAAGACGCTCACCGAATTCAAGCAGCGGTTTTTGAGCGAACGGCAATTGGCGGGAGCGAAAGCGTAATTCATGGCGAACCTGTTAGACATCCGGCGGCGAATCCGCAGCGTGCGCAACACGCGGCAGATCACCAAGGCCATGCAGATGGTTTCGGCGGCGAAACTGCGTAGAGCCCAGGAACGCGCGCTGGCGGCGCGTCCGTACGCCCGGATGCTGGTGAACGTGCTGAAGTCGCTGGTGACGCGCGCGGAACTGTACGATCCGGATACCGGCGAGCCGCGCCATCCGCTGCTGATGCGGCGCCCGGAAAAGACGGTGTTGCTGCTGGTGGTCTCCGGCGAAAAAGGACTGGCCGGAGCGTTCAACGCCAACATCTTGAAGACCGCCGCGCGCTTCATCGAGTCCAAGCGCGACAAGAACATTGATATCGTGACGATGGGGCGTAAGTCGCGCGACTACTTCCGCCGCCGTTATCCCGCTGGCCAGCCGGGCGAGACGCGCAGCGGGCCGATCCAGATTGTGGGCGAACACGTGGGCCTGATGAACCGCGCCCAGTTTGCCGCCGCACGCGACATCGCGGAAAAAGTTGTTCATCTATACACCGAAAGCAAAGTGGATTCGGTGTACCTGGTTTACAACGAATTCAAATCCGTGATTGCGCAGCGCCTGGTGGTGGATGACATTCTGCCCATCAGCGCCGTGGGCGAAGAAGAAGTGGTGATGGCCGAGGAAGTGTCGGAAGAAGAGCGCAAGCGGCGCATTGAAGCCGCCATGCACGCCGGCGTGGGCGTGCGCGGGCTCGATACCTCCGCCGTAGACCAGGCTGCCGCCGGTTTCGGCACCAAGCAGGTGGATTACATCTATGAGGAGCCGCCGGGTGACTTGTTCAGCAACCTGCTGCCGCGCTACCTCTCGGTGCAGTTGTTCCGGGCGATGCTGGAATCAGAGGCCGCCGAGCACGCCGCGCGCATGACGGCCATGGACTCGGCCACCAACAACGCTTCTGACATGATTGATTCGCTTACGCTGGCCATGAACCGGGCACGCCAAGCGAAGATTACGAAAGAGATTATCGAAATCGTAAGTGGGGCGGCAGCGCTCTAAGAGGTACAGAAAATCTTATGGCACAGAATATAGGCAAGGTCGTACAGATCGCGGGACCCGCGGTGGACGTGCAATTTGCCGAAGGCATGCTGCCGCCGGTGTATCAGGCGCTGCAGGTAACCAGCGAAGGATTCAAGGTCCCCGATCCCATCAGCGTGATTCTGGAAGTGCAGCAGCACCTGGGCGAAGGCCGGGTGCGGACCGTCGCTATGCAGGCCACCGACGGCATGGTCCGCGGCATGAAGGCCCTGGACCTGGGCGGACCCATTTCCGCCCCGGTGGGCAAAGGCACGCTGGGCCGGGTGATCAACGTGATCGGCGAACCGGTGGACAACCTGGGGCCGGTGGCCTTCACCAAGCGGCTGCCCATTCATCGCGCGGCGCCCTCGTTTGAAGAGCAATCCACCAAGGCCGAAATGTTTGAAACCGGCGTGAAAGTCATTGACCTGATCCAGCCGTTCTTGAAAGGCGGCAAGATCGGGTTGTTCGGCGGCGCCGGCGTGGGCAAGACCGTTGTCATCATGGAACTGATCAACAACGTGGCCAAGAAGCACGGCGGGTTCTCAGTGTTTGCCGGCGTGGGCGAGCGCACGCGTGAAGGCAATGACCTGTGGCTGGAAATGACGGAATCAGGCGTGATCAAGCCGGGCGTGCCGGAAGAATCCAAAGCCGCGCTGGTGTACGGACAGATGACCGAGCCGCCGGGAGCGCGCCTGCGCGTGGCGCTGACCGCGCTGACCGTGGCCGAATATTTCCGCGATGAAGAAGGCGCGGACACGCTGCTGTTTATTGACAACATCTTTCGTTTCACGCAAGCCGGATCGGAAGTCTCCGCGCTGCTGGGACGCATGCCGTCCGCCGTGGGATACCAGCCGAACCTGGCCACGGAAATGGGCGAACTGCAGGAGCGCATCACTTCGACCAAGAAGGGTTCGATCACGTCGGTGCAGGCCATCTACGTGCCCGCAGACGATCTCACCGATCCCGCGCCGGCCACCACCTTCGCCCACCTGGACGCGACCACCGTGCTGTCCCGCCCGCTGACAGAGATTGGAATTTATCCGGCGGTTGATCCGCTGGCTTCCACGTCACGCATTCTTGATCCGCACATCGTGGGCGAGGAGCATTACGCGGTGGCGCAAGGCGTGAAGCGAATCTTGCAGCGCTACAAAGACCTGCAGGACATCATCGCCATTCTGGGCATTGAAGAACTCAGCGAAGACGACAAGCTCACGGTGTCGCGCGCCCGCAAAGTGCAGAAGTTCCTGTCGCAGCCGTTCTACGTGGCGGCGCAGTTCACCGGCCGCGAAGGCAAGTACGTGAAGGTGGAAGACACCGTCCGCGGCTTCAAGGAAATCATTGAAGGCAAGCATGACGACGTCCCCGAGCAGGCCTTCTACATGAAGGGCGGCATTGAAGAAGTGCTGGCTGAAGCCGAGACCATGAAAGCGACGGCGTAAGAGGCGAGAGATGCTGCCGGAGAACATTCAACTCGAAATCGTCACGCCGGAACGCCTGGTGGTGAAAGCCACCGTGGACGACGTGCAGATCCCGGGCAGCACCGGATATCTGGGCATCCTGCCGGGCCACGCGCCGCTGATTACCGCGCTGGGCGTGGGCGAAATCAGTTACCGCAGCGGCGCTGAGACCAAACGGCTCTCCGTGGCCTGGGGATTTGCCGAAGTCCTGCCGGACAAGGTTACGATCCTGGCGGAAACGGCGGAACGCAGCGACGAAATTGACGTGGCCCGCGCCCAGGCCGCCAAACAACGCGCGGAAGACGAGCTGAAGAAAGCTGGTCCCGGCGGCGACGCCGAAGCCCAGGCGGCATTGCAGCGCGCGACCTCGCGGCTGGAAGTGGCGGGGAAGACCACCTCTTAATCCCGAGCAGAGCGAGGGATCCCTATCAAACCCGTGAACGTGGGTCGGCACGTAGAAAGCGTGCAGCCCCCGCTTGACGAACCGACCAGAACGCATCGTCCAAACATTTCAGCCACCAATTAATTTCAGCAAGCTCTTTTAAATTCGTGTTCATTCGCGAAATTCGCGGCTCGACATTTTTGGTTACGATAGGGATCTCTCGCTCCGCTCGGGATTTCAGAAACTGAAATCCGCGCTCCCCACCCGCAACACCGTCCTTGTCTTTTTCCCGCGTTCTGAAGTTCCTTCGTCCTGTGTCTGGTGGGCCCAAGCGGCAAAAGCTTTGTCGCCGAAGGCGGTGACGGCCAGATAGTCGCCGAGGAAATCGCCTTCGGCGGCGAAGGCATCGTTATCGAGCACATAGTTGGCGAAGGTCTTTCCGCCGTCGGTAGAGCGGGCCAGCGTGACGGTGGTGGCTTTGTTGTCTGTGCGGCGATCATAAAAGACCACGTTCACCGCGCCGGTTTTGGGGTCCACGGCCATCCACTGGAAGAACTGGTCATGGCCGTTGTGCAGCGGATCGCTGTTCACGCGCACCGGCGATGACCAAGTCTGCCCGTAGTCGGACGAAGCGGCGACAAAAACATCAACGTCGCCGTTGGTGTAGTCGCTCCAGGAAACGTAGAGGTTGCCTCCGCGCTTGCCGGCGGGGCCGCGCAAATCTTTTTCCCGCTCGATCCCGCTACGCGGATCCATGCCAATTTGGGGAAAGCCGTTGGAGCGGGAGACGCCGGTGATGCCAAAGTATCCCGGACCGGCGTTGATGATGCGGCGATCTTTGCTGAAGGTTGCGCCGCCGTCATGCGACACGGCCATCATGATGCCGTCGCGGTCATCCCAGATCACGTAGAGGGTTCCGTCGGGAGCGACCACGCCGTGAAATCCTTCCAGGGCGCCGTTGTCATCGCGCGGCAGGCCGGGCGCGCTGTTCAGCTTGATGGGCCTTTGCCAGGTCTTGCCGCCGTCAGTGGAGCGGGAAAACAGGAGGTCGCTGGCGGCCAGGGTGAACTGCGTCCATCCTATATAAAGGTTGCCGGGATGAGGACCGGCAGTGTCGGCGACGATCCACGGCTTGTCTTCAAAGGGGATTCCCGGATCAGAATTGTGGGCGATGACCGTTGCCGCTTCCGCCTCCCAGGTCTTGCCGCCGTCCAAAGACCGGCGCACGAAGATTCCGTTGCGCGTGGCGCCCTGCGCCCAATAGTTGTAAGAGCCCAACTTGTCAAACGCGATGTAACACAGCAGCGCATGGCCGGCGGCATCGTAAGCCAAAGACACGTCGCCGGAGACGCGATAGTCTTTGGGCGCGGTGCCCTGGGCCACGGTCCAGGTTTGTCCGCCGTCAGTGGAATAAGCCACGCTGGCCGGGACCTGCCAGGCAACCACGAGTTGCTGCGGGTTGGCCGGATTCACGGCGATGGCCGGTTCGTTGAAGTAACCGGCTTTTGTGAGGTCGGTCAAGTGGGCTTTGGGTGCGGGCGGCAACGGTTGCGCCAGCAACGTTCCCGCGCAGAGAGAAAGAAGGCATGAGACAAAAAGTATGACGAGTGACTTTTTCATAAGAGTCGTTGTGCGTGCTGTAAAGCGGAAATCATTCTAAATGACTCATCCTGCTTGCTTACGTGAGCCGGGCGCGCGCGTCTGACTTAGTAGATAATGGCTCAGCTGAGATTTTGGTCCCAGGTTTTTACGTGAAGCATCGCTTACTGAGCGCGGGCACTTTCCAAACGTCTTTCTAAATTAAAACCTCTGAGGTGGAACAACCATGAGCAAGATGATTTCTGCGGCCGCGTGCCTGGTGCTGGTACTGAGCTTCTCGCTGTGGGCGGGAACTCCCGCGACCCCGGCTGAACCGGCTTCTCCCGCGCAAGATGGAACCATGCCGGCGCTGGCGGCCATTGCCGGCCAGGGCATGATGAGCAGCGAGGCTTACGACGATCTTGAAGAACTCTCTGACTACATTGGCGGCCGTCTCACCGGCTCGCCGGAAGCGGCCAAGGCCGTGGAATGGGGCATGGCCAAGATGCGGGCCATGGGGCTGGAAAACGTCCACGCGGAAAAGTGGCAGATTTCGCGCGGCTGGACGCGCGGCCACGCCAACGCTGAAATCACCGCGCCCATTCGGCGGCATTTGAGCGTGGATGCCATGGGCTGGGTGGGTTCCACGCAAGCGGGTGGGGCCGAAGGCGAACTCGTCGCCGTGAACATGAACAAGCTGGATGACGAACTCAAGAATGCCGACTCCTGGGCGGGCAAAGTGCTGATCATCGTGCGCAAAGGCCCCGCGCCGCAGGGTCCGGCAGCCATGGGCGGCTTCCTCAAGTTCACCGAAGTGCTCAAGAAGGCGTATGCCGTCCACGCCATTGCGGTGATCGGCGGACAGGGCGGCTCGCCCGCCACCGGCATGCATCTCACGCACACCGGAGCGCTGGGCTTTGATGCCTACTATGACATTCCCGTGGTCAGCATGATCGCGGAAGACCAGCAGCAATTGGAGCGCTTTCTGGACGCCGGCAAAACCGTCCGCCTCAAGATGGACATCCAGAACAAAGCCACCAGCGGCCCGGTGGATTCAGCCAACGTGGTGGGTGAAATCCGCGGCAGCGAGCATCCCGAGCAGGTGATCGTGGTGGGCGGGCACCTGGATTCCTGGGACCTGGCCGCCGGCGCCACTGACGATGGTTGCGGCGTGGCCACCACGCTGGGCGCGGCCAAAGCCATCAAGCTGAGCGGCTTCAAACCCAAACGCACCATCCGTTTCGTCTTGTTCACGGGAGAAGAGCAAGGCCTGCTCGGCTCCATCGCTTATACCAAGATGCATAAAGACGAACTCCCCAACCACGTGGCGGCCCTGGTGCTCGACAACGGCCAGGGGCCGGTGATCAAGCTGAACATGGGCGGACGCGACGATCTGATTCCGGCCATGAAGAAGTTCGCCGACTCGGTGAAGGGCTTTGGCGACCTGGGCGTGGATGACAGCGTGGTCTTCGGCACCGACGTTGGCCCGTTCGTTCTGGCCGGCCTGCCGGGCATCAACATGGACCAGGATTCGCCGGAATACAAATACACCCACCACTCCGCTGTGGATACGTTCGACAAAGTCAAGCCGGACATCCTCATTCGCGACGCCACCATGATGGCCTTGACCGCTTTCTGGATGGCCGACCGTCCGGAGCGCCTGGCCAGCCCCTGGCCCCCGGAAAAAACCGCCAAAATGCTCACCGACAAACATCAGGACGGTTTCCTGAAAGCCCTGGGCCTGTGGCCGTTCGGGGATTTGGGTAAAGAGCCCGCAAAGCCGGCGGGAGGGAAGTAGGTAGGGAAACGGTAGGTTGCAATTTGGTGATTCGCAGAAGGGTCGCGAATGCGCGGCCCTTCTTCTTCGGGTTGACCGCCCGTGAGGTTACAGGTACGCTTCACGACATAGCGATGAAAAGAAAATCAAAGGCCCGTAAACGCCAAAAGTCAACACTAGAGTCGGCCGGGGTTTCTACAACTCTCCGTTTGCCGCTCTCGAGCGACCATGCTGAGTCCCTTTCGGGCTTGCCCGCAGGCTTTGCAGAACTAACGCTTTCCTACTATGAACAGATCACTAGTGCGATCAGACGGAATGCCCACCACGACCATCGTCGCGCGTTGCTCATCGATTTTCTTCGGAGAGCTTTTGGAATTGAAATTGATGAGGTAGAGCTGGAGTTGAAGGTTAAAGCAGCTGAGGCAAGAGGCCGAATTGATGCTTTCTATAAGTTCGTAATTTTCGAGCTAAAAGTTGACATTAATAAGGAGCGAGCCGATGCACTTAGAGAGCTCAAGAAATATTTCGAGTCGCGGCGTAACCCCGCCGACTATGTTGCTGCCGTAACTGATGGTTTGAATTTTGAGGTTTACGATTATGACCAATCTTCGAAACAACCTACTCTACTAAGGCCATTCCAAATAGACCCAGAGAAGCCAGAAAGCGCCTATCTGCAATTGGATGAACTGCTGGCGGCCGGAACTAAAGTTTTCCCTACATCCGATGATATTGTGGGCAGATTTGGACTTACAAGTACAACTTTCGTTAGGGCCAACAAACAGCTTCATGAGGCATTTTCTGCCGTGGAGCATGACAGCTCAGTCGCCGTCAAATTCAGGGAATGGAATGCTCTCCTGTCAAAAGTGTACGGTAGCGCAATAGGCGATGTAAGTCTGTTTCTCCGTCATACGTACCTGACAATTCTGTCCCGCGCGATTGTAAAGATGGCTCTATTCCCTCGGAGAAGGCACGAAGAAACTGTTTATCGTGATCTTTTAACCGGCCAATTTTTCCGAGACCAGAGCATATTGAATCTTGCAGAGCCCGACTTTTTTAGCTGGGCGTTAGACACTGCTTCGGAAGCACAATTTAGCGAGGTGTTTCGTGGTATCTTCCGCCGTTTGGAAGAGTTTGATTGGAGCCGCTTAGATGAAGATCTGCTCAAGATGCTTTATCAGGAGTTAGTTGACCCGACAGATCGAAGCGCGCTTGGCGAGTACTACACGCCCGACTGGTTAGCCGAAATGATGTTAGACGATGTAGGTTATTCCGGCGGTTCATTGCTCGATCCTTCCTGCGGCTCAGGTACATTTCTTTTTTGCGCTGTTCGAAAACTTCGCAAGCTGGGAATGTCGGGCAAGAAACTGATTGAATTCGCAACCCACTCTATTATTGGCCTCGATGTCCATCCAGTTGCGGTTCTCCTGGCCAAAGCCAACATTCTTCTCGCGCTAGCCCCGGAACTCATTGAACATCGGGACTTTGACATCCAGTTGAGCGTCTACATGTCCGATACTCTTTTGACTGAAGAGAAGAAGAGCAAGCATTATCTTGGCGTTCCTGACGGAATGGGAAGAGAGTTTGCGATTCCCCTAAAGAGCGTCGAGCTTAATCGCGACCTAGATCAGATCATCGACCAAATGTCTATTTATGCACAGCGTGCTGTGGGTTCAGAGAAAATGTTCTCTGCTGCACAGAAAGGCTTTCAAGCAAAAATTAGAGACCTTTCCATGGAAGAAGCGAATCTCTGGCTTCTAAATTTTGACCTGATGGTGAAATTAGTGGCAGATCGGCGAGACACTGTTTGGGCATTCATCCTTAAGAATGCTTTTCGTCCGGCCTATCTCCGGCGCACCAAAGTGGACCTTATCATTGGCAATCCCCCTTGGCTGTCCTACCGCGATATTGCAGAAAAAGCATACAAGTCTAGAATTCGCGACTTGACATTCGGGTATGGCCTGTTGACACCCTCGGAGCGTCATCTGTTCACGATAATGGATACGTCAACACTTTTTTACGTGCACTGCGAAACGGAATTTCTAAAGCCGCGCGGAAAAATCTCCTTCGTGATGCCCAAGGCGACGATTGTTCCCTCAAAGCAGCATGCACTCTTCCAGACGAGGGGTTTCAGCCGTATTCACGATCTAAGCAAAGTGACTGTGTTGGGAAACATCAATCAGCATTTCTTCAATATCAAGTCCTGTGTAGTCACCTCAGCGACTCACTTGTACAAAGATTTCATTCCGGCGGTTGAATGGTCAGGGCAACTCCCACGAAAAAACATGAGCTTGGCAGCTGCGAGCCGATTCCTGGAGCGAAAAAATGTTCGGCACGCGATAATCCGGACCGGTCATTCCAGATCACCTTACTTTGCCAGGGCGTTCCAAGGTGCCACAGTAAGCCCACATTGTCTATGGTACGTCCAGCCCGACGATTCCGGACCGTTAAACGTGAACAGGCCCCTCCTTCGCACCCAGGACTCGGCTTATCGGCTCTGCAAAGAACCACACTGGAAAATCAGAATGCGAGGAGTTGTAGAGAAGGAATTGCTCTTCGCAACGGCCCTGTCGGATGACTTGCTTCCATTCTTTGTGCGAAATCTGGAGCTGCTCGTGTTGCCTGTCGTTATCGATAATAGTCACTTCTCGATGATGGAAAGTGACGAACTCTTGGGAGCAGGATTCGAAGCTGGGTCCGAATGGGTGCGCAAAGCCGAAGCCATTTATGCGAAGAGATCCAAGGACAAGCTGATGTCGGCGCAGCAGCGAATAAATTTTCAGAAACTCTTGACAGCACAGGATCCAAGAGCCGAGCACATCGTTCTATATAACAAATCAGGCACAAATATTTGTGCGGCTTATCTAAACATTAAACAGAGTATCCACATTGGCGAGCTGGAAGCCGCGGCGTTCGTAGCTGAACGAGTCACCTATCGCATTTACACTCAAACCGAGGAAGAGGCGGCGTATCTGGTAGGTGTTTTGAATAGCGCCGTGGTAAATGATGCTATTAAGCCGTACCAGACAGTAGGTGTCTTTCACGGCAAACGAGACATTACCAGGCGCCCATTTGAAGTGTGCCCGATTGAGGTGTACGACGAAGACAATAGTCTGCATCGGGAAATCGCCCGGCTCTCATTGTCGGCATGCCGAACGATGGCAAAGTGGGGTCCTAAACTGGAGGGCACGTTGGCTCAAGTTCGTGCGGAATCAAGAAGGATTGTGCGCAAGGAGATTGCGCAGATAAACACGCTGATGCAGAGGATGTTCAAGTTGGCAAAAAGTGAGAGCATCGTCGAAGATACTATCGACCAGAACCCCCTTTTCGGCATGTCCACAGACTAACGGCAGTTATCGTACTATTGGGTACCAAGCTTTGTACCGACTAGCCCGCAAGAGAATCTCACCGTGCGCCCCCATGCGTTTCACCGAATCAGCACAGCCGTAGTAATGGGATCCGATGTTATCCCTCTGGTTTGATCCAGTGCGCTTCGCTTCGCTGCGCGCCTGGCCTGCGGCGCAAGGAGAAACCGCGCCTGTGATAGGTTTTTAGGACGATGAACTATTTCGCGCTTGCAAAAGCGAATAAAATACGATAAACTAGCGACTAGCTTCTAGCCTTTGGCAACTAGCTTAAAGCTTGGAGCCCGAAAATCTGACCGCCCAGGCGGAACGCTGAACGTTCTTTGAAAACCAGCTTTGAAAACCAGAAAATCGCGTCCGCGGAATAAGGACGCTAACCCTGCAAGGAATCAGCGAGTTAGCCGTAAAATTTACTTACTGGTAAACAGTTGGGTGACCGTTGGGTCGAATGCAATAACTCCCTTTGTTTGCAATAAATGCACAGAGGGAGGGGTGGGGGGTAAGGGAGATTGCCAAAATCGCCGGAATTGCCAAAATCGGGTAATTGAAAACCGGCGGTCGCTCCTGACATCGCTGAAACCTACGCCAAATTGGGATGCGTCGCGTAAGTCCTTTAGACGTTGGGATGACCAGGGAGGGGTAGGGGCGGGAAGAATCGCTGTGATCGCAACGTGATCGCCGGGATCGCACGTGATCGGAAAGAAGAGGTCTCACCGCAGAGGACGCAGAGGTCGCAAAGGAACCAAGGAACCCTACAATCGCCAAACCCACGCCAAATTGGGATGCGTCGCGTAAGTGCTTTAGACCTTGGGATGAAGAGGGAGGGGGTAGGTAAGCGCGCGCGGCCATCCCTTTCCAGGATGGCCGCACCACGCTCGCTCTTAGAAAGCCAGCTTCAAGCCGAACTGAATCTGTCTTGGTGAATCAGCCTGCGAGAACACCAGCGGCTGGCTGAGTTGGCTGGCGCTGGTCGGCTTGATGCCTTTTAAGCCAGTAAACGGACCGTTGATCAGGTTGACCGTCTGTCCGTTCACCAGCTTGACCGTCGGCGCGAAGCCGTTGACGTCAAACACGTCATTCACCTTGTTGAAGTTGACGTGGTTGAGCAGGTTGGTTCCCTGCACGATCAGGTGGAGCCGCACGCCGCGGTCGCGCTGAATGTACACAGCTTTCTGGAAACTCATGTCCAGGGTGTAGTAACCGGCCCCGCGGTTGTTGTTGCGCGAGGAACCAAACGGCATGGCATAGTTGGAATCGGGGACAATGCCGTTGCCGCCCAGGTTCAAGGGCAGCGTCGCCAGGCTGGGCGTCCGCACCGAGAAGGGCAGACCGCTGCGCATGGTCAGGATGGGCGAGAGTGTGATGTCCGACAGGATCGTCGCCAGCGCGCCCTGTCCGTTCTTGAACGGCGTTGTGTACACCGCGTTGGCGGTGAAGATGTGCGGAATATCAAAGACGGACACCGAGCGGAACAGGTCCAACCGGTTGGGCCGGAACCAGTTCTGGAAGCTGGCAAAGTCAATGGTGTTGTCCAGGGTCTTGCTCCAGGTATAGTTGGCCTGGAACTGCAGCCCGTGACTCATTCGCTTGGTGAGCGAAGCCGTTAATCCGTGATAGATGGAGCTGCCGTTGGAAGCGTAGGTGGTGTGCTGGACCTGGCCGGTCGCGAAAGTATAAAGCGGTCCGCCCGTCAGGTCTTTGCAGGTAACCGGATTTGCTGCGCCGGCGCATGCGGCAGAACCCACGGGAATCTCTTTGTAGGCCGTCTCCACCGGCATCTGCAAATGGACAGCGTGATACATGATGTAGCCCAGTTCCAGTGACAGGTTCTTCACCAACTGGCGGTCAATGCTCAGGCTGGTCTGGACGCTGTACGGGTTCTTGTAATTGGGCGCCACGCTATAACCCACGGAAGCGCCGGGGGTGGTGATATCAATGCCGACCGCGGCGTAGTCGGCGGGAGTCAGATGTCCAAAGGGCAGTTCGCCTTTGGCCAGTCCCAGTCCCCACAGTTGGGCCACTCTGGGATCCGTGGGGCTGAGTGCAAGGAATACCTCATTGATGTACTTTCCCGTTCCATCCAGCAGAGAGCCGTAGGAAGGAATGAGAACGTCAATGGGCGCCACGTAGATCCCGCCTCCGGCGCGGATGACGGTTTTCTGGTCGCCGGTGGCGTCCCAGGCAAAGCCCAGGCGCGGTGAAACGTAGAAGCTGGTGCCCAGAGGTGAAGGCTCGCCATCAACGTCCAGCCGGACGCCGGCGTTCATGGTCAAGCGCGAATTCAGCTTCCAGGTGTCCTGGACGAAGCTGCCGAAGTAGTGTCCCCAGCCTTTCCACACAGGATTGTTGAACCCGGCGATGACGTCCGCGGGTATGCCGAACGCGAAGGACTGAGGTCCGCTCAGGTTGGTGCTCAGTGGTCCGGTGGCGGCCAATCCGTTGGTCAGGTTAAAGCCGACCAGTTGCGCCTGCACCGCCGCCGGCGCCAGGGAGATCAATGGAATGGCGCCATCTCTGAAATCGAACTCAGGATTGAACCAGAGATGGTTTTCCACGAAGTAGTTGGCCGGACGGTAAGAGGCGCCAAACTTGAGAGAGTGCGCGCCGCGGATCCAGGTCATGTTGTCTTCAAATTGAAAACGTTGCTGGTGGGCCAGATAGGGTAACAGCGCCGGGCCGCCGAAGGTGGAAGTGCCGCCCGGTCCGGGAGCGCCCAGGCTGCCGATTCCCAGATTGATGCCGTTGTTGGCGAAGGGCACGGCTTCTGAGCGGTTACGAGGCACCACCTGGACCAGCAACTGGTTGAGCAGGTTGGGCCGGATGGTGCGCGACCACGATGCAAGGATGCTGAAGTCCCTCACGTGCAGGGCGTAGCTGTCTGGCGAGGCATTGGTGATGCCGTCCTGCGGCGAGGTGAAATCGTTGTGGACGTAGATGGCGCGCAGATTGATCGAGTCCCTGTCGTTCGGCTGGTAATCCGCGCGGACGATCGCGTTGTGCAGCCTGTCCGGGCTATTGAAGATTCCGTTGTCCCGGGTCAGGATGGTGTTCAACGCCGGGCTGTTCAGCGGGCTCAATCCCGGCGTGATTCCGTTGGCGAAGCCTATCAGAAACGGGTTTCCGGAAGCCTTGAGAGCGTTGATGTAGCAAAGTTGGTCCGGGGATTTGGCGGCAAACTGCGCGGCACAGTTTGTTCCCAGGCCGGGCGCGCTCAGGCCCAGCACCGTGGGCTGGCTCAGGACGCTGGCGTTGCCAAAGTTCGGAGTATCGGTCCGTTGGTATTCGTAGGAGCTGAAGAAAAACAACTTGTCTTTTACCACCGGACCGCCCAGCGACCCGCCGCTGTACACGCCCTGGCTGAACGCTTTGGGGAAGCCGGAGATGCCGTTGATGAAGTTCTGCGCTTCCGTGTTCTGGTCGCGGAAATAGCCGAACAGGTCGCCGTGCCACAGATTGCCTCCGCCCTTGGTCACGATGTTGATGGCGCTGCCATCGGTAAATCCGAACTCGGCGGCAAACCCGTTGCGGTTCACCTGGTACTCCTGGATAGCGTCCACGGGAAGGTTAGTGATCCGGTACTGGCCGGTGCCGTATTCGTTCTCACCGCCGTCAATCGTCGAGAGGTTGTTGCGGCCGTTGCTGCCGCCAATGGAAAACCCCGTGGTCAGGAACCCGGTAAATCCGGGATTCTGCGTGCGCGGAGCTTCTGAGTTGGATACGCCGGGCAAGGTAAAAACGTCATATGTAAAACTGCGGTTGATATTGGGCAGTTCTTGCACTTGGAGAGTGTTAATGGTGTTGGCCTGCTGCGTCTGCTCGGTCTGGATGAGCGGAACGTCCACGGCGGTAACCTCGACGGTTTCGCTCACCGCGCCCAGATTCAATGAAGCATTGAAGACCAGGCTCTGGCCAACCGTCAGCACAATGCCTTTGGCAACTTCTCTCTTGAAGCGGGCAGCCTCAAAGCTGATCTCATACGTACCCGGTGGGACCGCCAGTATTTGATAGCGGCCGTCGGCGTCGGTTTTGGCTGTCTTCTTCAGCCCCGTGGCGGTGTTGGTAGCCACCACACTTGCGCCGGACACCACCGCGCCCTGGGGATCGGTGACGGTACCGCGAAGCGTAGCGGTGGCATAGTCCACCTGGGCCAGGGCCGTCACACATCCCATGACAAAAACCAAAATACCCAGGACTACAGGCTTGAAGAGACGGGAGACTTGCAGGCATACACAAGAACTTTGGTGGCGCATCGGGGGACCCTCCTTGTGGCGACCTTACGAGAACCAGTGGTCTGCGCGGGCGACACTATAGCATGAGGGCGCTTGGCCAATGAATCTTAAAATGTTAGGGGTTGGCCTTAATCCCGCTGCGCGACCCCAGCCTGCGCTTTTTCAACTGAAGGTGGGGCGATTCCAGGAATGGTCGCCGACCAAGGATTTCAATGACCAGGAAGCCCCCTGGCCCACTCGATTTCTTCCGCAAATTTCTTCCTGAGCTCTTCTGCATTCACTCCTTGTTCTCTCATCTTCCGCAAGCTCAAGGCGTCATGGCGCTTGGCCAGGCGGACGTTCTTTTCGTCGCGCAGCAGCGGGCAATGAAAATACTTGGGCGTTGAGTACTGGAGGGCTTGAATCAACAGAAGCTGGCGCGCCGTCGACCGCAGCAGATCAGCGCCGCGGACAACTTCCGTTATGCGCATCAGTTCATCGTCCACCACCACGGCGAGCTGGTAGGCGGGAATGTCGTCGCGACGCCAGACCGGGAAGTCAGCGAAGTCGCGTCCGGCAACAAACGTTCGCCGGCCGAAATATTCGTCAGTGAAAGAAACCGGCTGGCCGTCGGGGACCAGGAAGCGCCAGCTTACGCCGGCCGGCGATTCGTACTGCCGGGCGGTGGGCAATTTGTCGCGACAGGTTCCGGGATAGGGAACTTCATCGTCAGGATCTGGCGGCCCAGGGCTGGTGGCGCCTGCTGGGTGCGATGGTTCATGCGGCGCGGAGAGCGCGCGCTCCAGGTCTTTGCGCGAGCATGTGCAGGGATAAATGAATCCGCCGTCGCGCAGAGTGCGCCAGGCATCGAGATAAAAACTGCGGCGCTCACTCTGCGAATACGGGCCGTACATCCCGCCGATGTCCGGGCCTTCGTCCCAATCCAGGCCCAGCCAGCGCAGGTCTTCGTACATGGCTTGAACAAATTCCGGACGGCAGCGTTGCTGGTCCAGGTCTTCATTGCGGAAAATGACGTTGCCCGCGGCGGCGCGGGCCCGCTGCCAGGCCACCCAGAAGGTGCGGGCGTGGCCCATATGCAGATACCCGGTGGGTGAAGGAGCCAGGCGGCCCCGGTAGAAATTCAGCACAGTGTGTGCGGCTGCCGGCCGCGAATGATTACTTGGGCTTTACTGCAACCACTTCAGGCGGCGCCTGCGAACCGTCGGCTTTCTTGAGATCGGTCAGCGCAACTTGCACCTCGTCAGTGTTGGTAAGCAGGTTGATGCGATGCAGGTTGTTGGTCCCGGCCACGCCAACCCAGAGCGTGCTGCCGTCCAGGGTGATGCCTCCGGACAGGGCTTCCGTGCCTCCGCCGGCAAAGGGGATGGCCGTGGGTCCGCTGCGGTTGACGACCGTGGATATGACTTTGTTGATGCCCGCCGGCAGCACCACGATCGGATTGAAGATGCTGGTGGAGACCAGCAGCTTGCGCGCGGTAAACGCTCCCAGCCCGAAGTCCAGGAATTGATTGCTGTGGGTGACGGTCGGGGGACAGAAGCCGCTGGCGGGGAGACCCACGGTGAGGGAATCAACGTCCAGCCCGGTTGAGTTCACGGAAACGAAGGTGTCATTGTCCTGGAATGCGCCCACCAACTGCGGCGTCGAGGTGGAAGGCGCGTTGGCCGCCAGCGAGTTGTCGCAGACGTTGACCACCTTCAATCCCAAAGAATCGGCGAGAAACGCGAATGGCCCGGAGGCGGTGGTGGCGGAGCTGAAGGCGTTGCCGCCTACGGACAATTTCTGCAGCGTCAGGAAGGGAGAAAACACGTAAACATTCTGGGGGTTGCTTCCCGCGGTGATGTACGCCTTGGCCCCGTCGTTGGTAAAAGCTGCCGCGTTGGCGCCAGGCAGAATGAAAGTGGTCACGGTGTTGGCGGTAACGTCATAGACGAATAGCCGGTGGTGCGTCGGGTCCGGTTCAAACGCCGCGTTGGACATAATCAGCCGGTTTCCGTCCGGAGAAATTGCCAGGATGGAGCCCGTCGCGTTGGTGGTGAGCGTGGTCACCCCGTTGGTGGTGGAGTCCAATTTGACCAGGCCTTGGGTGGTGCCTAAATAAGCAGTGCTCCCGTTTTGAATAAACACCATGGAGAACAAGCCGCCAGGAAGAGTGACGGTGGGACCTGCGACCGGCGGGTTCTTGCTGGTGTCAAATGGAATCAGCGCGGTGGAAGAACTGCTGCCGACGTACACGGCGGTTGCCGGGCCGGCGCCGGTGACAAACACGCTAAACAAGTTGCTATAGACCGGCTGATTAATGCCGGCGCCGCAGACGGGCGGAACACAAACCGCCAGCAGGCCCGCCCCGCCCGGAGACTCCGCGGTAATGGTGGCGCCGGAGCTGGGTCCGGTCACCAAAACGACTTCCTGGTTGTTGCTGAAAATGGGCATGGGCGCACCCAGCGTGAGCACGCCATTTTCGTCCACCATGTCCGCCTGGATAAGCCTGGTTTCAGTGAGGGCCATGGTGGCCTGTTCGGTCGGGGTGCCGACGTCGCCGTTCACGTGCAGGACGATCTGCGTCGGCATGCAGGTCTTGAAGTTGGTGGCCGGGGAGGTCGTGGTCCCCACGCTGGCTACGATTCCCGCCAGTCCTGGCGCCGATGCTGTGGCTAAGCCGTTGGGGTCAACATTGACCACGGAGGAATTGGTGGACGACCAGGTGAAATCGCCGATCTTGCCGGAAATTTCCGCGGCGCCCGGCCCGCACGGTGGGCCCGCGTCATGCGGCGTCACCGCGGTGGAGCAGGCATGCGGCGTGAATTGCTTGGTCAGCTTGGTGGAAGTGCATCCGGACACCGGGTCCACCACAACCGAAGTCACCACCGGGTGAACGGAAACCGTTACCGGAGCGCTGGTCACTCCATTGGCCGTGGCGGTAAGGGTGGCGATGCCGGCCAGAGGATTCCCGACGGAGTCCAGACCGTTGCAGACGACAAAGGTGGAGTCCCAAACTCCGCCGCATACGTCCCCTTTGGGCGAAACCGTAACCAGCTTGGGATTGGAAGTGTTGATGGTGAAGTTCGGCGCGGGCGAGACGGCGGTGCCGGAGGCATTCAACGCGCCGGCAGCGACTGCAACCACCTCGCCGGCGACCACCGACAGGGAAGCAGGTGAGAGCGTCACCTGGACCACAGTCTTGTTCGTGTTGGAACTGCCGCCGCAGCCGGCCAGGGCCAGCGCCGCTAACGCGATCGGTAAAACTCTAGTTGCAAGCCGCAGCCGCATACCACCTCAGCACCTTTGGAGTTGTGTGGACGATTATCTAGTGTAGATTCTCGCCGGGTTTTGTTCAACACGCCAGTCACCAGAGACTGATGCTCGCCGGGTCCACGGCGCTTGCTGGCTCTCGCAATCACGGTGGCTCCCCTGCGCAGAGACGAGGCGCTTATATATAATGATGAACAGGCACACCTCTACCCCGTTCTTCCCATGGAGAATGCGCCAGGGCAGGTCTTCTTGCGCGGAAATTTGGCTCTTGGCGCAAAAAGGCGCGATTGCCGCCGAACAGGTTAACTTTCCTGGTTCCGGGTTACGAGCGCGTGGGCGCGGCCAGCGGGCAATATTGACGGGTGCTTGGGAACCTTGTTATATTAAACAGGTTCCGCGAGTGCAACTTATCTTGCTGTGAGTCGTGAGCTTTAACGTAGTTTTTGCCCGAGGATTCCATCCGTTTGCAGGGCATACCTCGCTGAAAAGGCCCGCGCTACCTTCCCCGTGAAGGGTATGCGGACCAGGGAAAACGAAACGGAGCGCCCCCGGATTCCGGCTCGGCGCCACCGTCGCGACCCAACCATCGAGAAGGTAAGTTCTTGAGAATCTTCCGCTCTTGAGAAGCGGAATCATGGCTGCGCGCCTCATGCAGCCAGCCCGCAAAAGTGGGTCAACGTACAGGCTGCGCGCGCGTGGACAGTTGTGCGCCTGCGCCAGGCACGAGAGCAAGAAGGTAAGAAACTAGCGGGTGAAGTGCGAAGAGAGCGCCGGCCCGCGCGAACGGAGCACGAGGGCGAAGCAGCGGAGCGTTGCGGAGCCCTAGAAGAGAAGCCACTTATGCCGACATTTAATCAGTTAGTGCGGAAGGGCAGAACGGCGCCCAAGTACAAGACGGCAAGCCCGGCGCTGCAGGGTTGCCCGCAGCGTCGCGGAGTGTGCACGCGCGTTTACACCCAGACGCCGAAGAAGCCGAACTCGGCGCTGCGCAAAGTGGCCCGCGTTCGCCTGACCAACGGAATTGAAGTTACGACCTATATCCCCGGCGTGGGACACAACCTGCAGGAGCACTCGATTGTGTTGATCCGCGGAGGCCGCGTGAAAGACCTCCCCGGTGTGCGCTATCACGTGGTGCGCGGAACGCTGGACGCAACGGGCGTCGCCAACCGCAAGCAGAGCCGGTCGAAGTACGGAGCCAAGAGGCCGAAGTAGATTGCCAAAATTTGGTAATTGCCAAAATTGCCAAAATTGAAAACCAGGGCGGCCGTGTGACGCGCACTTTCGGCGATTTTGGCAATTCTGGCAATCTTGGCAATTCTGAAATTCGTGAAGGATTTGAAGTTGAAACAAGGAATTTGAAGGACTGAACAAAGATGCCTAGAAAAGGACACATTCCGAAGCGGGAACCCATCGCGGACCCCATTTACAACTCTTCGCTGGTGACCAAGTTCATCAACGCGATGATGTGGGGCGGCAAGAAATCAACGGCGCAGGGGATCTTCTATCAGTCGATGGAAAACCTGCAGTCCAAGGGCGGCGATGAGGCCATCAAGCTGTTCAAGAAGGCGGTGGAGAATGCCAAGCCGTTGCTGGAAGTGAAGACCCGGCGCGTCGGCGGCGCCAACTATCAGGTGCCGGTGGAAGTGAATCCCGACCGGCGCACCTCGCTGGCCATCCGCTGGATCGTGAGTTACGCCCGCGGGCGCGGGGAAAAAGGCATGGTGGAAAAGCTGACCAATGAGCTGCTGGATGCGGCCAACGGACGCGGCGCCACCATCAAGAAAAAGGAAGACGTGCATCGCATGGCGGAGGCCAACAAGGCCTTTGCGCATTACAGGTGGTAAGAGAAGCGGCCTCTAGCTAGTAGCTACTAGCTAGTAGCTACAAACAGAGACCGGGAGAACGAAGAGTACCTCGGCCCCAAAAGCGAATTTCGCAGAATTGAAGATTTACGGAAAATGCCCCGACAGGTCCCATTAGATCGTTGTAGAAACATCGGCATCATGGCCCACATTGACGCCGGCAAGACCACTACGACTGAACGCGTCCTCTTTTATACCGGCATCACGCACCGCATTGGTGAAGTGCATGAAGGCACCGCCACCATGGACTGGATGGAGCAGGAGCAGGAGCGTGGCATCACCATTACCTCCGCCGCCACCACCTGCACCTGGCGCGATTGCCGCATCAACATCATTGATACTCCGGGCCACGTGGATTTTACCGCTGAAGTGGAGCGCTCGTTGCGCGTGCTGGATGGCGCCGTCGCCGTATTTGACGCCGTGCACGGCGTGGAGCCGCAGTCGGAAACCGTTTGGCGCCAGGCCGATAAATACGGCGTCCCGCGGATTTGCTTCATTAATAAGATGGACAAAATGGGCGCCGACTTTGAGCATGCAGTGGACACCATTCGCAAGCGCCTGAACGCCCGCCCCGTCGCCATCCAGATTCCCATCGGACAAGAAGCCAAGTTCAAAGGCGTGATCGACCTGGTCGACATGAAGGCCATGGTGTGGAATGACGAATCTCTGGGCGCCAAATATGAAGTGGAAGAGATCCCAGCCGAGCTAAAGAAGAAGGCTGAGGCCTTCCACGCCCAGCTGGTTGAGTCCGTGGCGGAGCATGATGACGAGCTTCTGCACAAATTCCTGGAAGGCGAGACCATCTCCGCGGAAGAGCTGCGGGCGTCGCTACGCAAGAGCGTGATCGCGTTGAAGCTGTTCCCGGTGCTGTGCGGCACGGCGTTCAAGAACAAAGGCGTGCAGACCCTGCTGGACGCAGTGGTGGACTACCTGCCCTCGCCGCTGGACATTCCGCCTACCCAGGGCCACGACCCTGACCATCGGGAAAAGGCGCTGGAGCGTAAACCGGCCGATAGCGAGCCGTTCTCCGGGCTGGCTTTCAAAATTATGGCGGACTCCTTTGTCGGCCAATTGGTATTCGTCCGCGTGTACTCCGGCCATCTCAAGACCGGAGACAGCGTGCTGAACACCACGCGCGGCAAATCCGAGCGCATCGGCCGCCTGCTGAAAATGCACGCCAACAAGCGGGAAGAGATCAGCGAGATCTACGCCGGCGACATCTGCGCCTGCGTGGGCCTGAAGAACGTGACCACCGGCGACACCATCTGCACGGAGAAAGCGCCGATCCTGCTGGAATCCATCACCTTCGCCGCGCCGGTGATTTCCGTGGCCGTGGAACCCAAGACCAAGAGCGACCAGGAAAAAATGGGCGTCGCTCTGGGACGCCTGGCGCAGGAAGACCCCACGTTCAAGGTCAACACCGACCCCGATTCCGGGCAGACCATCATCAGCGGCATGGGCGAGCTCCACCTGGAGATCATCATTGACCGCATGATGCGCGAGTACAAAGTGGAAGCCAACGTGGGCAAGCCGCAGGTGGCGTATCGCGAGACCATCCGCAAGCATGCCGAATCGGAAGGCAAGTACATCCGCCAGACCGGCGGCTCGGGCCACTACGGCCACGTCAAGCTGCGCATTGATCCCAACGAGATGGGCAAGGGCTTTGAGTTCATCAATGAGATCAAGAGCGGCTCGGTGCCGCGCGAGTTCTTCAAGCCCATTGAACAGGGCATCAAGCAGGCCATGGAAGGCGGCGTGCTGGCCGGCTACGAAATGGTGGACATCAAGGTCACGCTCTATGACGGTAGCTATCACGAAGTAGATTCCGACGAAATGGCGTTCAAGATCGCGGCCTCCATGGGCTTCAAGGAAGCCGCGCGCAAAGCTTCGCCGGTGCTGCTGGAGCCGATCATGAGCGTGGAAGTGGTGGTGCCGGAAGAGTTCATGGGCACCATCATCGGCGACCTGAATTCCCGCCGCGGACGCATTGAAGGCGTGGAACATCGCGCCGGATCGCAGGTCATCAAGTCGCTGGTGCCGCTGGCTGAGATGTTCGGTTACGCGACGAACATGCGCTCCAGCACGCAGGGGCGCGCCACGTTCTCCATGCACTTTGCCCATTACGATGAAGCGCCGCGCTCGGTGACCGAGGAGATTGTTTCCAAGGTGCAGGGCAAAAGCCCGGCCAGATAAGTTTTGGAACACGGATCCCAATACGTGATTGTTTGGGAATTTAGGGTACGGCAAGAGAACGAAGCAGAATTTGTGAAGCAGTATGGCCCCGATGGAGTTTGGGCCCGGCTATTCAGGCTGTCCGACGGATATCTTCGAACGGAGCTGAAACGCGATGTTGCTGATCATCTTTGCTTTCTTACGCTGGATTTCTGGCAGGCAGAAGAGGACTTCAACCGCTTCCGCCAATTGAACGCGGCCGAGTACCAGCGGCTGGACAAGGAACTGGAAGGTTTAACCGAACAGGAGACGCGCTTGGGCGCGTTCTGGATAACAAGCGAAGGCTAGAGGCTAAAAATATGGCAAAGGAAAAATTTGATCGCACCAAGCCGCACGTGAACGTGGGAACGATCGGGCACATTGACCACGGGAAGACGACGTTGACGGCGGCCATCACCAAGGTGTTGTCCAAGCACAACCCCAAGATCAAGTTCCGTTCGTTTGATTCGATTGATAACGCGCCGGAAGAAAAGGCGCGCGGCATCACCATCGCCACGGCGCACGTGGAGTACGAGACGCCCAACCGGCACTACGCCC